>CANGIH010000212.1 GCA_947453875.1 Planctomycetaceae bacterium
CAGTTGCGCAACTCGCGAATGTTGCCCGGCCAGTGGTATTCGCGGAGGGCCTCGAGGGCCTCCGTTGTGTAGTCATGGACAGGCCGTCCGGTCTCGGCGGCAAACCGGGCGAGGAAGTGACGGGCCAGGGGTTCGATGTCCTCAGGCCGTCGGCGGAGTGGAGGCACGACGATCTCGACGACCTTCAGCCGGAAGTAGAGATCGCGCCGGAAGTCGCCGGCGGTGACCGCCTCCTCGAGGTTGCGGTTGGTGGCGGCGACCACGCGCACGTCGACCTCGACCCGCTGGCTGCCCCCCACCCGCTCGAACGGATGGCCTTCGAGGACGCGGAGAAACTTCGCCTGGATGGTCGGGCTCATCTCCCCGATCTCGTCGAGGAACAGGGTGCCGCGGTGGGCCGCCTCGAATTTCCCCGCCTTCCGTTCCGTGGCGCCGGTGAACGCCCCCTTCTCGTGGCCGAACAGTTCGCTCTCGAGGAGCGTCTCAGAGAGGGCGGCGCAGTTGAGGCAGATGAAGGGGGCATTGCGGCGGTCGCTGGCGTCGTGGATGGCACGGGCGACGAGTTCCTTGCCTGAGCCACTCTCGCCACGCACCAGCACGGTGGCCTTGGTCGTCGCCACCCGGGCGATCTGACCGGTGATCAGCGAGATCGCCGGACCGTTCCCCACCATCCGCGATTCCTCACCGAGACGCTGCCGCAGGCGTTCGTTCTCGTCGGCGGTGCTCGCCAGCCTTACCGACAACTGCTCACGCATGGCGAGGTTTTCCACCGCCACGCCCAGGGCGTCGCAGACGGCCATCACGAATTCGAGGTCGTCGAGCGTCGATGGGCGGGGGCCGGGGGGCAGTTCGACATGCAGCACCCCCACCGCCCGCCCGCCGACCCGCACCGGCGCCGAGAGCGAGGACTGCACGCCACCTCCCCCCGTCCCGGAAGGGGGCTGGCCGACGACGATCGCCTCGTTGGTTGAGAGCACCGTCGCGGCGGCACCGGTGGGGAGGCGACCATCAGCCGGCCATCCTGCCGGCGCCGATGCGACGGATGTCAGCGACGCCACGCTCGGGGGGCGTTTCGCGCCCTGCGGCGATGGCACCGCCGGAAGCAGGACGATGCCCCGCGCGGCATTACTCCCCTGCATCGCCGCTTCGAGCGCCTGTCGGGCGACTTCCCCCATGTCGCTGGCCCGGGCCAGCGAGAACGCCAGCCGGCAGAGTCGGGCGGCGGCCTGGCCGACCCGGGGAACGCTCCCGGCCGATTCGCGGATGTCGTCGAGGAGTCGGGTCTTGTCGCGGCGGAGGGTGATCGCCTCGGACCACTGCTCCAGGTCGATCGGCACCTCGCTCGTCTCGGCAGCCTCGGCGACGACGCCGGCCGGATCGCTGGGGGGATCCCCTTCGCCATAGACGATCTGCGTTCCGCCGATCCGGATCGTCTCGCCCGATACGAGCTGGTGGTCTCCGGCGATCGCCTCGTTTCCCACGTGGGTGCCGTTGCGACTGCCGAGGTCGCGCAGGAGCCAGCCGGCTGCCGACAAACAGACTTCGGCATGACACCGACTCGACCGCTCGTCGTGGAGGACGACGCTGTTGCCGGGACCGCGGCCGAGCGTGCACTTCTGCTCCGGCTCGAGCCGGACAACGCTGTGGCCGCCGAGGGGATCGAGAACGATGAGGAAGGCGGGGGGGCTGGCCATCGGCCGGTCCGTGGGGCGGGGGGGCCGGCCGATACCTGCGTCGGGCGGCGGGTTCTGCATCATGCATGCGCAGGGCGCGTTTGGCGAGGGGCGGAGCGGACGAGCCATCGGAGGTGGGGCCCCGGGAAGGCCTGCCGGGGGGCGGAAGCCTGCGGAAACCGGCCGGGATACCGTTTTTCCCGGGGCAATCGGGTTTGCAGAATAAAAGCCGCTCTGTCTACGATTGCCACGGCTTGCAGACCTGCTCCGTTTGTCAAGCCCCCGCACCCCCCCCAGCCAACAGGCACCAGTCGGAGGATGTCCATGAACCCCCAGGCACGAGCCCCCCACACCGCCGCTGTTGCCAGCGCCGGTGGACATCCCCTGGTGGCCATGGTGGCGGCCGCGATCGTGGCATGCGCCAGCTTCTCGACGATGCGCCCCGCCGAGGCCCAGTTCCTCGGTGGTCAGGCGGTCGGCGGCATCTCGATCGATGCAAGCGGGATCGTCCGCAACGTCGAGGCCGGCTCCCTCAAGGAGCTTGCCGATGCTCGCCGGAAGGCCTTGGCTGACGATGGCCCCAGTGCCATCGACGGCGGCAAGCGGCTGCGGAAGGTGTCGCTCGCCCGCCTCGCGGCTGCGGTCGAGGCGGCCGCTGCCGGCACCGCGCCGCTGCCGGCCGACGTGGCCTTGATGGGAGGCCTCGAGCGGATCACGCACCTGTTTGTCGATACCGAAGCGCATGACATCATCCTCGCCGGGCCTGCCGACTCGGCCAGGGTCGACGCCGCCGGCAATGTCCTTGCCGCCACCAGCGGCCGGCCTTTGCTTCAGCTCGAAGATCTGATCGTCGCCCTCCGGTCGGTCGACGGCGCCCGTGATGGCGGGATGCTCTGCTCGATCGACCCGGCACCCGAACGGGTGGCCGATCTGCAGAAGTTCCTCAAGAGCCAGCAGGCCAGTGCCGCCGATCCGGCCGGCACGCTGCGGAAGATGGAGGAGGTGCTCGGCCCCCAGCACATCCGCATCGGTGGTGTGCCTGCCGACAGCCGGTTCGCCCGCGTGCTCGTCGCTGCTGATTACCGACTGAAGCGGATCGGCATGGGCCTCGAGCCTTCCGGCGTGCCCGCGGTGCCTAGTTATCTGGCGACGGTGCCCGCCGGCGCCAGTGTCGGCACGCTCCCCCGCTTCTGGCTCGAGGCCTCCTACGAACCGATCAGCCGTGACGCCGATGAACTCGCCTTCCGGATCAACGGTCGCGGGGTGAAGTGTCTCACCGAGAACGACCTGTTCGGGAAAGATGGCGTGAAGCGCGGCGCAGCGCCGGCCGACAAGGTGGCGCAGAAGTGGTGCGACACCTTCAGCGCCAACTACGACGCCCTCGCCGGAAAGCATCCGGTGTTTGCCGAGTTGGTCAATTGCATCGACCTCGCCGTCGTCGCCGCCCTGATCCAGCGTGCACAGCTCGACAAGAAGGCGGGGCTCGACCTGGGCACGCTCCTCGATGCCGACCGCGTCCGTCTGCCGACGTACGAGGCGCCCGCCACGGTGCCGACGGTTGCCAGTGGCGTGAAGAAGGGAGGGCGGTGGGTCGTGAGCGCTTCAGGCGGGATCCAGTTCCAGCCGTGGGAAGTGGTCGCCTCGACGAGCGAATCGGCCGATGTCGCCGAAGCCCGGACCGGTGCTCTGGCGACCCGCGACGCCGGGTGGTGGTGGGACTGATCGTCGCCCGGCGGACAGTGTCCGGGCAGATCGTCAGTCGGCGGGTGCGGCCCAGCCGATCTGTTCGAGGCCCACGGTTGCAGCTGGAAACCATTCGTCCACCCAGCCTGCTGCAGCGAGGCTCTCCACCTTGGCTCCCGGCGCGACGCCGATTGAATCCGCGCAGGGTGGGGCCACGCTCTTGGCCAGCCAGAGGCCGAGCCCGGCGGAATGGGCGACGCGAGCCGCTAGTGAATCGCTCGTCACCTGCCAGGAAGCGGGGATCGCCGCTGCCCGCATCGGGTCGGCTGTGAGCCATGCGACCGGGTCGATGACCGCATGGCGAAGCATGGGACGCGTGACCAGCGGCAGGCCGAGCGTGGCCGCCACGAGCCTCGCGGTGATTCCCATGCCCTCCACGGCGAGGCGATGGGCGAGCGGGTCGGGTTGGCTGCGGATCTGGTCGATCAGGCGGATGCCGTCAACGATGCTCCCGCCGCCGATGACCAACGTGGCGGCCGAGCCGATTCGGGCGCTCAGGAGCCCTGCGGCCAATTCCGGCCAGTCGGGGCGCTCGAGGAGACTCCCTCCGAATTTGATCACGACAGTCGCTGCCGTCCGCTCCGCGGTGCCGCGCAGCGTGCCGAACTGCCAGCGGGTGGCGAGGTGTCCTGTCACGGGATCTCACCGAGTGCGATCAGGGCGAGCGCATGGGCAGGCGCGGCACGCGACGCCTCCGCTCCGATCCCCCTGTCGAGCCGGATCACGGGCCGGTTCACCGCGGCCAGTGCGATCGCCCGCTCCGCCAGTGCCACGCCATGCCCCGAGACGACGATCCGCCCGGGATCGGCCCGATGCCGGGCGAGCACCCGGCGAATGGCCCTTGCCACGCGTCTGGCCTGCGCCGCCACGCAATGCTCGGCGGCATCCCTCGCCTCTTCCATCGTCACAAGACTCGGCTCCAACAGCGCCATCCGCGCCATCCGCACCCGGGCTGCCTCGCTCGTCGCCGGCCTGCCATCGGCCGTGTCGAGCGATGCGGGATCTTCCGGCAAGCCCCCGGCGAGCAGCCAGGCATCTTGCACGCGGGCATAGAGCTCGCTCGACAGCGGACGCCATTGCCCGGCGAGGGGGAGCGAACGGACGAGGCTCGCCACCGGCGTCCGCTCGATGCCGGTGTAGACCAGTTCGCCGCTGGCCATCCGTCCGGCGTCGTCGCTCGCCAGCGGCAGCGGGCCGAGACGGTCGAGGAAGACGATGTCGGTGGTGGTCGAGCCGACGTCGATGAGCAGACCGTGGTCGCAGGCGGCCTGGGTGGCGGCGAGGCGGGCCAGGGCGTGCCAGTTCGATGCCGCAACTTGGAGTGGCGCGGTGCGGGCCTCGTCGGCCGACACGATCCTGCCATCGAGGGCATAGATTCCGAGTTCTGAGCCTGCGACGGCGGCCGCCACCTCGAGGGCCGCGACAATCGCCTCCACACCGGCGCGCCGATCGGGAAAACAGTCGGCGATCTCGCCCGTCATCGTGGCGACGATTCTCCGTGGGCGCCAATTGGCGGCGATGGCCGCGAGTCGGGCCGCGAGATCGCCGCATCGGCGCCACAGTTCGAAGATCTCGGCATGAACCCCCCCCAGGCCATCGGCGGCCTTGAGGTTCGCGCCGCCGACATCGAAAGCGAGCACGTCGCTGGTCGATTGGTCTCTGGCTAGTTGCTTCATCGGTCCGGGGTTTCTCCTCGCCCGAAGCGGCGGGGCGTCGCAGCCTGGGGGCAGGGCTCTGCGCCATCGGCGATGAACGTGCCGTCCTGTCCACTCCAGCCGCCCGGCCACGCACACTCCGCGCCGGCGGCGACGGCGAGCATCGCCCCGAGCAGACTTGTCGACCCGAGTGTCGCCAGACCGACGAAGGATG
>CANGIH010000213.1 GCA_947453875.1 Planctomycetaceae bacterium
GGACGGTGCGATGATCCCGCGTTGAATCGACGCGGCGTGGGGTTGGCGGGGCGGCGTTCCTCCGAGCCGCCCCGCCAACCATCGGTCACGCGTGGTGATGCGGCCTTGCGGCCCGCAGCCTGGCGCGGAACGAAGGAGAGCGAAGGCGTGGCTTGTCCACCGGTGCCGGCGCGTCGACGCCTGCCTCGGCCGGGACCGTCGCCGTCAGCGGGGTGGGCCCTGCCCCCGCGCCGGCCGGCCCCTTCCGGGTGCCGCTCATCGCCTTCCTCTGCCACTCGGGACGCCATGGTGTGCTGCGCGGAACACGCTTCTCTCCGGTGAGCTGTTCGGCGTCATGCATCCACACAATGGCTTCTCCCGCGCCGCACCGGATTGGCGCCAGCGCCAACATGGCGTCTGAGCGAACGAATCCGGGCGATGGGAAGGAGGATCGGCGCGGGAAGGCATCTGCCCGCAGCGTCGGCCCAGAATGGCCAGACTGCGCCGGTCATACCGATGGCAGGGGCGACCTGATCCGCATGGTCGGGCATGACTCTTTCCACAGGAAGCGAATCAGCGATCCAGGCGGCCCCTTCACCACGGGCCGCGTGAGTTTTTCGTGAATGCGATGCGAACCTTCCGTGACGCTGGCAGACTCAGGTGAGATTTTTCCGGCGGCGGAACCCTCCCTCCTCGGCCTTCCGGCCTGTCAGTGCCCATGCATAGACACCACACCGCCTTCACACTGGTCGAGCTGCTCGTGGTCATCGCCATCATCGGCACGCTTGTCGGAATGCTTCTGCCCGCGGTGCAAGCCGCGCGGGAGGCGTCATCGAGAAACGCCTGTCAGAACAATCTCAAGCAGGTTGGCCTCGCACTCCATGGTTTCCATGATGCCCGTCGCCGTCTCCCGACGGGGTACGCGTCGGCCTTCGACGAGGCGGGGAACGATACCGGCCCCGGCTGGGGATGGGCTGCGTTCATCCTCCCGCAGATGGAACAGATCGGCATCCACTCGCGAATCAATTTCCAGCAGTCGATCGAGGCCGCCGCCAATGCCGAAGCGCGTGGTTCGATCGTCAAGCCCTTTCTTTGCCCATCGGACACGGCGCCGTCAGTCCCGTTTCCGGTAGGGCCGCGCGATCGGACCGGGCGGCTCATGTCGGTGACCTGCGCCGTGTCCCCCTCCAACTATGTGGGCAATTTCGGCGTCAGCGAGCCGGGAGTGGATGGCGATGGGGTTTTCTTCCGCGGGAGTGAGATCGCCTTCCGCGACATCACGGACGGACTGTCAACCACGTTTGTGGTGGGCGAGCGGTCGTTTCGCTACTCCGAGGCCACGTGGACCGGTGCGGTGACCGCATCCCAGCAGGTTCCCTCGCCTTCTTGTCCGATGGGCTTCCAGATCAACAACGCATCAAACTTCGTGCTCTCGCACACCGGCGAGTCGTTTGATGGTGCCCATGGAGCCACCGAGATCAACAACTTCACGTCGCGTCACGGGCAGGCCGGCAACTACCTGTTCGCCGATGGCCACGTCAGCCTGCTCGGTGATTCGACCGATTACGCCACCTTCAAAGCCCTCTCGACGCGATCGAAGGGCGAAGTCATCCAAGGAGATCGCTGATGGCCAGCCGTTCGTCCGCGCGAAACGTGATCTCGCTCACCGTGGTCTGCACGTTGGCATGGGCGTTCACGGGCTGTGCCGGAGCCAAGAAGGCGCCTCCAAAAACGATGAGCATCGACGAGGTGCCCCCGGCGTTCATGGAGACGGCGAGGAAGGAGTTGCCGGGAGTCGACTTCGACGAGGTGTGGGTCAAGCAGGATGGCACGCTGGAAATCCGCGGCAAGGCCAGCAACGGCAAGATCAGGGAAATCGAGATCCGCCCCGATGGTACCGTCGAGGAGATCGAGTGAACGCCAGCGGAGACTCCCGATGAGCGTACTGACGATCCGACAAGGACGGGGATGACGGTTCCCCGGAAAGGTCAGCGGCGTCCGCCGCCACCGGAGCCCGACTGCTGGCGGCGTTCGTCCATCTGCCGGCGATACTCGGTGCGCCGGGCACGCTGCTCGGGATCGGAGTTGTCGAGCATCGACTTGCGGCGGTTGTTGCGATCCTCTTCCGATCCGCCCCCTCGAGGGCCACCGCCGCCACCGCGTCCGCCACCCCCCGGTCCGCCCGGTCCGCCACCGCCGGGGCCACCGCCCGCTCCTGCCTGGCCCTGCGGTCCCCCGTTCCGGTCAGACTGCCTGCCCCGATCGGTGTTCCGTTTGGCGCGGTCGGCCATGAACTGCTTCCTGCGGTCATCTTCGGCCTTGATGCGACGGTCAAGCTCGGCCTGACGCTGGGCGGGAGGCAGGTTGAAGAACGAGTTCACCTGGGCCCGCTCGTTGGCTTCCATGAGCCGACCGATATCGCGGCGAACCTGATCGCGCATGTCCTCGGGCAGATCCCGCATCGAACCGAACACCTTCCCCATGTTCGGACCACCGTCGTAGGGCACCTGCCCTTTCCCGGCCTTGTCGAGTTCGGCGATCTGCTGATCGATGGTGGCCCGGACCTCCAGCACCTGAGCGGGAGTGGAAAACCACCCCATGGCCCAGGCCCAGAGGAGGGTGAGGATGGCAAGGATGACGGCGGCCACGATCGCCCGCTTGAGCCAGGTCATCGGCCCGGTGGAAACATGGTCGCCACGTTCCATCGAGGCGATGGCCCGGCGGGCTTCGCCGGCAGACATCGTGCGCATGCTGGACTCCTGCAAACCTTCGGCGGAGCTGGGGCCATGCCCCGATTCAATCGCCGTATCAAATGGCTCTTTCGGACAGCCGATACCCGGCAGGATTCCCGAAGCCGACGAGCCGCATCGCTTCAACGCCCGGCGGTCGAAAAGGTTTCGCGGGCCGTGCCTGGCGAGCCCGACATGATCGAGTCCGGGGTAGGGGCAAGCAACCGCAAGGAGGGGAAGAGAGTCACTCCGAAGAGGGGGTCGTGTCGGGTGCGGAGGCTGGGGCCACCGACGGGAGCTGGTAGCAGGCTATCTCCTCGGCGTTTCGTACGAGCAAGCGCCCATGGGCGATGGTTGGATGATTCCAGGTCTTCCCATCGACCGCCTGGAACCGTCCCCGTTCCTCGTGACGCGTCGGGGTGGCCGCCAGCCGGACCGCCTCCCCCTGCTCGCCGAGGACGAGCAGTTCGCCGGCATCGGCCACGTGGATGACCTGGCCATGGGCATACCGACCGCCGAGCCATTTCCGTTTTCCGGTCGCGAGGTCGATGCAGGTGAAGATCCGATCGTTGAATCCGTAGAGATGGCCTTCATGGACGACCGAATCGTTGAAATAGCTCCGCAGTTCCTTCGTACGCCACAGCGGCTCGACGGTCCAGTCGGTGCCGGTGTGGGCCACCCGCACCAATTCGGCGCCGTCGAGATAGGAGTGGAGCAGGATCCGGTCGTCGCCGACGACCTGTGGCTGGAGCATCCGAGCCTGGCCGGCGAGTGGCCAACGGTGCTCCCAGAGTCGATGGCCGTCGGCCGGGGCGAAGGCCTCGAGCCCCTCGTCGGTCACCGACACGATCTGGGCTTCGCCCCCGAGCTCGACCAGATGGCACGATGCATAGGTGTGATGGCCCACGCCGGCGGTCCAGCGGGTGGCACCCGTGGCGGCATCGCAGGCGATCACCCCCTTGCCATCGGGGCCGCACATGATGGAGGCGACGACATGCCCCCCATCCGCCAACGGCACCACCAAGGGCGACGATGAAAATCCCCAGATCGGCACCGGGGCGCCGGAATCGGCGCGGAGGTCCCGCTTCCACTCAAGCGCCCCGTCGCTTGGCAAAAGGCACAAGAGCACGCCCCGTGCGGTGAGGGCAAAGACCTTCCCTGCCGCGATGGTGGGGGTGGCACGCGGCCCGGTGCCCGCCGCCGGTTCCTGGAAGCGATCCTGTTCGGCGTGGATCCACTCCTCCCTTCCGTCCGTGAGCGAATAACAGCTGACGAGCTCCTCCTCGCCACGCTGCTCCTGCGTGAAGATCCGATCACCGACGACTGCGAGGCTCGACCAGGCCGGCCCGATGCGCCGCTTCCACAGGAGCGAGGGAGGATTCGTCTCGGACCATTCGCCGAGCGAGGCGATTCCCCTGACGGTGCCATCGCGCAGAGGGCCACGGAATCCTGGCCAGTCGCCCGGGCCCGTGGTCAGGGGAGGCGCTTCGCCGGCGGGAGCGGAGGGGCTTGTCTGGTCGCCCGCTCCAGCCTGAACCGCTGCTCTCTTGCCGGCGAGCTCGGCCAGGAGGCGATCCTCGGCCGTCGGTGACCAGCGCCATCGCGGAGTGGCATCCATCGCGCCGGTCACGCCGTCGAACCGAACAACGAGCGGGAGAGCGAAACCGGCGGCGAGGATGGCCGCGAGGGTCGCCGTGCGCCGGCGCGGAGGCGCAGCCCGGAGGAACCAGGCGCCGGCCACCCAGGCGGTGGCGATCCAGGGGGCGATGAACATGATCCAGGGCACGCCGAGGGTCATCCGGTCGGCGATTGCGTTGCTGGCGACGATCCCTCCGAGGGCGAGGCCTCCGAGAAGAAGCCGCTCGAACCAGCGGGCACGGCTGCATGTCACCCACCAGGCGACCAGCAGGAGGAGCGAAAGCAGGCCACCGCCGACGAGGGTCGCGAAGGTGGCGAAGCCGCCGATCGGACGGGTGACGAGTGCCGCGACCCAGTAGGCGGCGATGATCGCCAGCGCCGGCCAGAGCCGGAGTGCCCCACCAGCCGGCCGAATCGGAGGGGCGAGAGTGTCGGTGGTGGACATGCGGGATTCCATGAGCGGGGGTGACCGGTGGGGGGCTCCATGCTACGGTCGGAGGCAGCCGGCGTCGCGGCCGGCACTGGTGCCACGAGACGGCGGTGAGGAGATCCCCCCGGAGAAACGGATGAACAGCATCGAACCGGGCCGGTACCGGCACTACAAGGGCAACGATTACACCGTTCTCGGTGTCGCTCGACACAGCGAGACCGGTGAGTTTCTGGTCGTCTACCGCCAGGAGTATGGCGACCGGGGTCTGTGGGTGCGGCCGCTGTCGATGTTCACCGAGGCGGTCGAACTCGATGGTCAGAGCGTGCCGCGGTTTGCCCGCATCGGTCCGGCGTGAATGCCATGGCCGGAATTGTCCACGGAGCGTCAGGGGCCGCGATGGGTTTCGAACTCCTCCGCGGTATCGGTTTTCTCGGCGACGACGGCCGCCACCCGCGCTTCGACATTCTTCCGGCGCATGAATCCGACC
>CANGIH010000214.1 GCA_947453875.1 Planctomycetaceae bacterium
GGCTGTTTAATTGGTCTGCTAGCCCGTCCGCCCCCCCTCCGCCGCAGCGGTTCCCTTGCTGCGGGGATCCCCCGTTCCCAGCCGTGTCCAACTGGGGATCGCGGCTTGCGGTACCATGCCAACAGACGCCCTCAGAGAGGGGGATGTCCATCCCTGAGTGGAGGCCCTGCCGATGCCGATCCGCCCCGTCTCGTTGGTCGTGTGGCTGTCGCTCGTGCTCCTGTTGGCGGTGGCGACAGGGGCCGGGAGTGGGTCTGCCCAGCAGCCTCCCCTCCCCCCACGAATCGGCGATGCCGGGCCTCGCACCGGCACGACCAATCGTTTCGGCTCGGGCACGCTCACCCACCGCTCGGACGGATCGAGTTCCCAGACTCGCCCGTTCGGATCGGGTTCGATCACGGAGGAGCGTGGACGCGACGGGAAGACCGTCACGGGCCATACGCAAAAATTCGGCTCCGGCACGATCACCCGCTGGTCGGATGGCAGCGAGACGCGGACCCGCCCGTTTGGATCCGGTTCGATCACCGAGCAGCGTGGCCGTGACGGGAAGACCGTGACGGGCAACACACGCACGTTCGGGTCCGGCACGATCACCGATCGCTCCGACGGGTCTTCCAGCCGCACCCAAGCCTTCGGCAGCGGCACGCTCCAGAGCGATCAGCCGGGGAGGAATCGTGGCTCACGACGCCCGTGAGCGGAACCTCACGCCAGACGACGTGATTCCGCCTCGAGGGCGTCGAGGATGAAGCGGACCGCATCGGGGGCGATCGAATCGTAAAACGCCGGGCCATGGCCTCCGGCCCTGACATCGAGAACGGCGGTGTGGGGGATGCCGAGGGCGACGAGTTTGCCATGGAGACGCTGGGCACCGTCGTGCCACTGCCAGTCTTCGGGGTCACTCGCGAACCACTGGTGACGCGGCCAGTTGAGCGGATGGACATGGAGGATCGCGGTATCCTGCCGGGCCCGCTCGACGTCGCCGAAGATCGGGTAGAGATTCGCGAATAGGTCGCCGTCGGGGATCTTGTGGATGTCCCGGAGGGCCGTGTGGAAGTCGATCGCGGGGGCGATCGCGGCAGCCACGGGGAACACCGCCGGGTGCCGGTAGGAGAGGCGGAGGGCGCCCTGGCCCCCCATGCTCGTGCCCAGCAGTCCGATCTGCGGCGGTTTGACGCCGAATCGGCGTTCCACTTCGGCAACCACATCCTCCACGACGAAGCGTTCGGGGGTGATCCGGTGGTCGAATTCCGGGATGATCCGATCGAGCCACCAGGATCGACCGGCGCGGGGGGCGATCGCCCGCAGACCGGCGGTCTCGATCGCGTCCCGCAGCCCGGTCGATTCCCGCAGCCTGCGTTCACGGACACCGTGGAGGTAGATCATGGCCACGCCGGGAGCGGCGCCAGGCGGGTCGTAGCACTCGCAGGCATGGCCGGCGACGTCGATCATCGACCAGTGGGGATCGGTGGAGGGCATTCGCGGGGCGGGAGAGGATGGCGGTGGGAACAACGTGTGGTTGTATGTCATCGGTGCCGGCGGAGGAACCGGGAGCGATCCCCGCCCGCACAGATGGCGAGCGGGGGAGCCTTGCGGGAGGGGAAAAAAGTCCATGGGTCGCTTTTTCCGAGGGAGCGATAGAATCTCCGGCCCTGCCGACCTCGAGCCCGATGGTGCGCCCCCATTCATGCGAGTCCTCCTCACCGCCGCCGAACTCGCATCCGGCATCGAACGACTCGCCGCCGAGGTCGGACGTGATGCCCGCGGGACACCGCTGATGGTTGTTGGTGTCCTCACCGGGAGCATCGTCATCGTCGCCGACCTCATTCGCCGGCTCGACGGGCCGGTGAGCGTGAGCATGGCTTGGGCGAGCAGCTACCGTGGCACCGCCACCGAGCCTGGCTCGCTCGAACTCCATCTCGATCTGCTTCCGGACCTCGCCGGCCAGGATGTGCTCGTTGTCGATGACATCTTCGACACCGGCCGGACGATGGAGGCGATCGTCGTGGCCCTCGAGGAACGCGGGGCCGCGAGGGTGCGGTCACTGGTCCTTCTGCGGAAACAGGGGAGGGGGGAAGTGGCGATGGAACCGGACTTCGTCGGGTTCGAGATTCCCGACGTGTTCGTGGTCGGGTATGGTCTCGACTTCGACGGTACGTTCCGGCAACTCGATCATGTCGCCGCCCTCGACGCGGCCGACATCGCCGCGGCCCGGGCTGCCCATTCTCCTTCCCGCAGCCCCGATCCTCCTTCCTGCGCGCCATGAACCATTCCGGCCGCACACCGATCCTCCTGCTCTCCCGCGGTCTCGATCCGGTCGGGACCGGCCGGCAGGTCGAGCTTGCCGCGGAAGCCTTTCGTGCGGCGGGCCATGATGTCGTCGTGGCGATCACCACCGGTGGCGGCGCCTGCGGCGGTCGCCTCGCCCGGGCGGGATTTCCTGTGCATCGGTTGTCGCGTCGCCCCCGGCAAGGGGTCGCGGCGGCGGTGGAACTGTCGCGGCTCATCCGGGGGATCAGGCCCGCGGCGGTGCTCGCCTGGGGGCGGCGGCAGATCGCCGTCGCCGCCGCTGCCCGTCGCCTCGTTCCCGGGCCTGCGCTGATCGCCGTCGTCGGGCTTCCGCCCCGACCGGGACTCGAGACCTGGGCCTTGCGGGGAGCGGATCGTGTGGTCTGCAACTCGGCCGGTGTCGCCGGGGCGTGCGTGCGGGCAGGCGTGGTCACCGGGCAGATCGACGTCGTGCCGCCGGGGATCGAGCCTGTGGCCGGCAGCGGCTTGTCGCGGGGCCAGATCGCGGCCCGCCTCGGCCTCCGGCCCGATACGGTCTGGACCCTGTGCGTCGCCCCGCTCGATCCAGCGGCCCACATCGACCGTCTCCTCTGGGCGATCGATCAACTCGGTGTCGTCCACAAGGGGCTTGAGCATGTCCTCGTCGGCGCCGGGCCGCTGCTTGCCAGGGTGCGGCGCCGTGCCCGACTCCAGTGCCTCGCCGAAAGACTCTTCGTCTTCTCGTCGCTCGACTGCCTTCCCGATCTCCTCCCCCGCGTCCGGCTGGTGTGGCAGTCGGGGGACGTGGCGGGCGGGGGATGTCTCCTCGATGGCATGGCGCACGGCGTCGCCACCGTCGCCGTGGAGAGTGATGCGGCCAGGCAGTTGGTGGAGGACGATGTCAGCGGCAGGATCGTCGTCGCCGATCCCGTCAGCGAGTTTCCCCGCCGGGCGCTGGGAATCATCGAGGACGATTCGCTCGCGGCCCGCTATGGCTCGCAGGGGCGGGCCCGGGCGGCGGCGGAATTCCCGGCCGCCCGCTCGACCGCGGCACTTCTGGCCTCGATCGAGCGGGCGTTGGCCGGGAGCCTTCGCCGTGCCTGACGACGGAACGCCCCGTTACGCGTCGTAGGCCGAGAAGATCTTCGCGAACTCGAGCTGCCCCTGGACGATCCCGGAATTGGTGGCCGCGGCCTGACCGGTGAACCGGGTGGAGGCGACGTCGCGGTTGATCGACCAGAAGCCGAGCATCCCGATCTTCCTCTGCTGGGCGAACGCCACCACCTCCCGGGCCTCGGTCTGGTCGAAGACCTCGGTCGTGTCGTCGTTGACGCCGATCATCGGCGTGATTCCGACCATCCCCCAGAGCTGCGCGTCGGTCTTCGTGGTGCCATACACCCCCTGCATCTGGCTGAAGGTGGAGTTGGCCGCCTGGATCGCATAGTCGCCCATCTTCCCGGAGGGATTCGGAGCGGCCCACGAGCCGTAGTCCATCGCCATGACATTCACGCCAGCGAGCGTGACGCCGTATTTCACCGCCGACCTGAGCACCGCCACGCCATCGACGGTCAATCCCTGCGGCAGCACCGGCAGCGTCACCCAGACGTCGAGCGAACGGCCGGCGGCGGCGAGATCCTTCTGCAGGGCCGCCACCGCCTGCCAGCGACGGTCGACACTTGCCGGATCCGCCACGGCCGCTCCTTCGATGTCGAAGTCGATCCGCCGCAGGCCGTAGGCATCGACCACCGCTCGGTAGGCACTCTTGAGCACCGTCACGTCGGTGATCTTCTGGGCCAGTTCGAGCCCCGCTGCGCCGCCGAACGACACCGAGACGTCGCCGCCGGCCTGACGCACGCCGACGATCGCCGCGCGGAGCTTCGTCTCGAAGTCGCCGCCGCTGTTCACGCCATAGGATTCATACCCCCCCCAGGCCGGTTTCCCATTGGGATCGGCCGTGATGAAGGCGAGCGTGTAGTGACGGGTGGAGGCTGACTTCACGAGCCCCGCCAGATCGATCATCGGATAGAGCGTCATGTCGACATACGGCGCCGAGGCATGGTCGCTCCAGGCCGTGGCTGCCGCCGCCGTCAGGGGCGCCGGCGGGGTGCCAGTGGTCGTGCCAGTGGTCGTGCCGCCCGTCCCCGTTCCTGTCGTCGGCGTCGTGGTCGTCACCGTTCCGGTGAGGCCCTGCAGGGTGACCTTGGCAGAGGCACCGCCGGGGGTGCCCCCGAAGCCGACCGTCACCGCGCCGCCGGCCGGGATGCTGTCATTCCACGCCGCCGGTTTGATGACGTAGCGGGTGCCGACATGGCTCTCGATCGAACCATTCCAGATCGAGCCGATCTGGCCGGCGAAGTCGAACGTCGCCCGCCAGTTCGAGAGCGCGCCGGCGGAGGTGTTCTTCACGATCAGATCACCGTTGAAGCCGCTTCCCCAGTCGGTCGTGACGGCGAAGGCGAGCGTGCCGACCGTGCCCGACGTGGTCGTCGCCGTGCCGCCGGTGGACGTGCCGGTTGGACTTGTCGTGCCTCCGCTGGTCGTGCCTCCGCCCGAGCCGGCTGTCGTGCCACTGCTTCCGCTGCCACTTCCGCCAGTGGCGTTGGTGGTGAGTGGCTGGCCGTTCACAAGCCAGTTGGTGGGAGTTGCCGGTCCGGTCGAGCCGGGTGTGGCGACAAATCCGAAGCCGACGCTGCCACCGACCGGAAGATTCGCGTTCCAGCCGGCGTTGGTGACGGTGTACCGCGTGCCCACGTGCGACACGACGGCCCCGTCCCAGACACTCGTGAGGTTGGCGGCGAGGTCGAAACTCACCGTCCAGTTGGGCACCGCGACCGTGTCCTTGTTGGCCAGTTGCAACTGCCCCTGGAAACCGCTGCCCCAGTCCTGGGTCACCGAATAGGTCGGGACTACCGCGGTCATCACCGCCCGCCCCTCGAGCACTTCGATGCCTGCCACCTGCCGGGCCC
>CANGIH010000215.1 GCA_947453875.1 Planctomycetaceae bacterium
ATCGGGACCATCGAAAACTGCAGGCTCGCCCCCCCCTGGAGAAACACCACTTCATGGTCGGGGCCGATGGCGAGCAGTGAGCGGAGGTCCTGAAGGGTTTCCTCGAGGATGCGGTCGAAGGGAGGGCTGCGGTGACTCACCTCGAGGACGGAGATGCCGACCCCGGGCAGGGAGAGCATCTCGTCCCGGGCGCGTTCAAGGACCTCCAGCGGGAGGACCGCCGGCCCGGGGGAGAAATTGAAGACCCGTTCCACGTTCGCCGTCTGGGACTTGCGATCCATCACTCAGATGCTCCATTCAACCCCGCAGAGCCGTCGCTCCGGACGGGGCCATCGATGACACGTCGAGCCACCACCGACGTGCTGAGCCGTCGATGCTCCCGAAACGCCGCAGAATAGGCCGGTTGGCCGGAAGGGTCAACGGGCACGCCAGCGCAGCCCGCAGCGGCCAATCAGCGGACCGCCGGCACCATCCCGGCGGGTGGGAACGGCGGCGGCGGCGAGGGCCACACCTGCCCCGATGTCGGCACGTTTATCGCCCCAGTGCCGGCAGGGGAACCTGACGCCGGGGGAGGGGCTGAGGGAAGGCTCGCCGTGCGGACCGTGCCGGGATCCCACTGGGCGACGCCCGCTGGCGCCGAACCACTGAGGGAGGCGACGCGGGCGGCGACGACCGGCTGCTTGCCATCCACGGCGAGGGCCTGCGCGTAATCGGTGAGCGCTTGGGCCGTGTCACCACTCGCTTCGCGGACCTGACCGAGCGCCACCAGGGCGCGGGGATTGGCTGGATCGATGGCCAGGGCATCCACGAGCCGGTTCTCGGCCTCATGGAGATCGCCATGTTCCTGGCACAGCCTGGCCAGTTCGATCTGCGGATTGGGATTGTTCGGCTGCCGACGCGCCCAATCCTCGAGCAGCGCCACCGCCTCCGGACTCCGCTTTTCCTCCACCAGGAGCACCGACAAGGCGCGTTGACAGGCCTCGTGATTCGGATTCCTGGCAAGACAGAGATGGTAGTACTGCTCCGCAGCCTGCCATTCCCCCGTCCTGCCGAATACCTTCGCCTGCTGGTGATAGGTGGCCCCGAGGTTGTAGAAGCAGTCAGGACTCCCCGGCTGCTGGGCCAGCGCCTGCTGGAAATGATTGACGGCACCGAGGTAGTTGCCCTGCTGATAGAGCTTCACCCCCTCGGCATTCTCATTACGGCGGAACGATCCGCACCCGGTCAGCCACAGCATCGCCACGACCACCAACGCCCGGGCGGGCACGAGGGTGGCGAGGGCGGGCGACGATCTGGACAGCAGGGCGGGCAAGTGATGGTTCCGGAGTTCGCGGCGCGCTGCGGCCGGACCGCGATCACGTTTCCCGGCGGCCGGCAGGGGGGCGAACCGTACCTGCCGTCGCGGGGGCGGACAAGATCAGGGACAGCCCCGACGCTCCCCCGGCCCCCGCTCTCCCCCCAAACCACCGGCCCAACGGCCCTCGGGCTCAGATCGACTCCTCACGGCGGTAACCGAGTGCCCGCACCACCTCGAGAATCTCGCTGCAGGTCGGGAACATCCGACCGCTCGTCCGCTTGTAGCGTTCCAGCGCCTGCATGAACTCCACCTCGTCGGCGCCGTAGTCGCGATCACAGGTGGTCGGGTCGATGAAGCGACGGCGACGCGGCCCTTTGGTGGATGCGGGAGCCGGAGCGACTTGATCGGGGGAGGCCGGGAGACGGGCGGAAGTGCGGGGGGTGGCAACAGCAGCGGGCATGAGCATGGCTCCTCGGAAGTGACTCGATCAGTCAGCGAAACTCTGCCGGAAGTATTCCCGCTGCCGGCTGCGCAGCGTTGCACTGTGGCGCAAACCGTGTCGTTTCCGGTGACTTTCCTGCCGGCGGATCCGTCACGTCCGGCACATCCGTCGCGTCCGGCAGTCAAGCCCGCCAGGCGGTCGCTCTTGAGAGGAGGATTCCCACCGGGCGCACGACGACGGCGGCGGCAGCGGCGGATGGGCCGCTCGGCACGGACACGCGGCGGCCGCAGACCGTCAACCACGGCGTTCCGGGTGCAGGCCCCATCGATTCAACAGGGAGCCGCGGGCGATCAGCGATTGCCGAAGAACTTCTTCAACGCGTCGGCAGCGGCGTCGCGGGAGTTGACCGTGCCCTTCTGGGAGCCCGCTGGAAGCCCCCCCGGCTTCGCATTCGATTCCTTGATCGCCTCGATGGCGACCGAACTGTCCGACTTGGCATCGGATGCTGCCGCCGGCTGACCGACCTTTGTCGAACTCCCGCTCGACTTCGACGTGGTCGATCCGGAGGGAGACGTCGGCGAAGAACCACCGCCGATCCCCGAGACCGTCGATCCATGAACATCTCCGGGACCGTGGGTCACCGAATGGATGCTGCTGGAGTCGGCATCGGCAATGGCCGCATCCTTCGTGGAGGAGGGGAGATCGGTCGTGGCACGAAGCGAACGGGTGGTGTCGAACATCCCGGCAGGAGCGTCGTCGGCCATCAGCCACTTCGAGACATCCTGATCGCCCCCCCCCTGGGGTACCGGTTCGGTACACGACACGGTCAACTCGAGCGCTCCGACACGGATCAGGTCGCCCGACACCACCTTGGTCTTGGTGGCGATCCGGGTCCCGTTGACGAACGTGCCATTGCGGCTGCCGAGATCCTCAACCCAGACGTCGGCGGGCCCGACGTGGACGGCGGCATGGCGGCGACTGACGTCCTCGCTCAGAGGACGCACATCACACTCTTCCGCACGCCCGATGAGGAGCGTGTTCTTTTTGATCGCAATCGATCGGCCGGCGCTCTTGCCGGTGGCTACGATCAACTTCGTGATCATGGTGCGGTTGCCTCCCACACGCTGTCCCTGCCCGAGCCATCGGCCCACGAAGTCCGACGACCACCCCACAATCCACCGATCATACCAAACCTGCCTTCCCCCGAGCCAGTCGATACTTCTGGCTCATCCCCCTTGAAGGGTAGGCACGGCCCAGATCACCGTCTCGCTGTCCATGAATCAAGCTGAAATCTCGCCACGGCAGATTCAAAACCGGATTCAGGCCCAGGCTCGAAGCATCCCTCGGCCTCGACGAGGGGGGAGCCGAGCCCGGCGGCGAGACGCCGCAACCAGCCACGGACAACGTCGACGGCCCGGGGAAGCTGCCAGGAGCCCTCCGGGCCAACCAGGTCGTCGAGGCCGGGATGCCGGACCTCGACAGGCACACCACGGTTGGCAGCGAGAAGAAGGGTGCCATGCTGGAGAATCGCTCCGCGGAGCCGCCGCTGGGCGCTGCCGAGAATCTTGCAATCACGACCGTCTTGCCACCGTGGATCGGGAATGACGACGTCGCCGGTGGCGCGTCTGTCAAAGCAGAGAAATGGCTCCTTTTCAAGCCTTGTCACGGCGCCTTCGATGGGGGAAGAGTCGGGCGCGGCCGGGATCCCGGGAGCGGAGGCCCACACCGGCCTGCCGGCCGACATCGAAGCCTCCACGCCGCGGAAGCGCAACTCCTCCACGAGGGCGCCGTGGGCGACGTCATAGAGCACCTGGGGAGTGCCCCCACAGCGATGACCACGCGGAACTGCCACGCAGAGCGTGATGTCACTGCCATGGACGATCGCCCCGCCGCCGCTCGAGCGCCGGACGATTCCCAGGCCCGCGAAGGCGGTGCTGGCCCGGGCATCCTCCAACGCCTGAAACGCACCGAGCGACAACGCCGGCCGCGACCAGGTGGAGATGCGCACAAGCACCGCCTCTTGCAGCGCCGCTTCGGTGGCAAGCGCCTCGTCGAGCGCCATGTTGGTCGGACCATCGGCGGGAGGATCCCACCAGGCATGGATGGCGTGAAGCGGGGCTGGCATCAGGATGGCCGCATCAATGCGGCTGGCTCCCGATGATCGCCTCGTAGGCGGCGCGATCGAGCAGGCGATCGATCTCGGTGGCGTCGGCCGGCCGGATCTTCACGATCCACCCCTCGCCGTACGGATCCTTCCCGAGGGTCTCGAGCCGGTCGGGCAGGGAGGCGTTGACCGCGACGATCTCCCCCGACACCGGCGCGTAGATATCACTGACCGCCTTCACGCTCTCGATCTCACCGATCGATTCCCCCGCCTTCACCTGCCGGCCCACAGCGGGAAGCTGCATGAAGACCAGATCGGTGAGGGCCTCGACCGCGTAGGCCGAGATGCCGATCGTCGCCAGACCGTCAGCCTCGGGGCGGACCCATTCGTGAGACTTCGCAAACCGGACATCCGCTGTCATCGCCTGTTCCCTCTTCTTCCCTGTGTGGTTTCGATCAATCCGGCTGCCTGGCGCCTGTCGCCCCCGGCACACTCACCCGCGTTGTTCCGGCAGAATACCCGCTGGTGCCGCAAGAGGCAGTCCCCTCCCAGCCCGGCAGGCTCCGGCCTTCCTGTCGGCTGCCCACCGCTCAGGCGGGCTTCGGCCGAGCGCCCGTGGCCGGACGACGGTAGAAGGGAAGCGGCACCACCCGTGCCGGCTGGAGGGCATCGCGGATGGCGATCTCGAGGTGGGATCCCTCGGCCGCCGCGTCGGCATCGACCAGCGCCATCGCCACCGCGTGCCCGAGGGTGGGCGAGAAACTCCCGCTCGTGACGCCCCCCACCTCGCGGCCACCGCTCCCGGCCGTGAACACCAGATTCCCCTCGCGTGCCGATCGCCTCGAGCCGAGATCGAGACCGACCCGGACCCGCGCCGGCCGTGCGTCACGCATCGTCGCCAGCGCCGCGGAACCGGGAAAGGAGCGACCGTCGAGATTCACTGCGAGCCCCAGACCGATCGCGAAGGGGTCACTGTCGACGCGCAATTCGTGGCCATAGAGCGGCATCCCCGCCTCGAGACGGAGGGTGTCACGGGCACCGAGCCCGCACGCCCGTCCACCATTCGGCAGCGACGCCGCGAGGATCGCTTCCCACACCACCACCGCGTCGGCCGCCCCGACCGTGACCTCGACGCCATCTTCCCCGGTGTAGCCAGTGCGGCTGACTGCCGCCCGATGTCCGGCGACGGTCGCGGTGGTCCCGCGGTAGTTGCCAAGCGTGCCGATCCGTTCCCCGTCGGCTGCCGGGCAGAGACCGGCCACCACCTCCACCCCCTTCGGCCCCTGCACGGCGATCATCGCGGTCGATGCCGTGTGGTCGACCAATTC
>CANGIH010000216.1 GCA_947453875.1 Planctomycetaceae bacterium
TCCGCCGCGATCGGCTTCTCCGCCACGACCGGCGCACCGGAGGAGGCCGGGGTGCCGGTGTCGGGATCGACATGGTTGAGCGGCGACGGCCCCCACCCTTCGGCTGCGGGCTTCGCGGGCTCTGCCATCTTCGTGTCGCGGTAGGTCTTCAGTGGTGCGGCCTCGGCCGGGGTGAGCTTCGGGGCGGCCGTGACGGCGGGGGCCGCAGGCTTGGCCGACGGCGCCGGCACGACTGCGGTGGCGGGCACGACACCCGACGAGGCGGCGCCGCGGGAGGGGGCAGTCGTGGCGGATGCCGCGGCCGGGGCCGTGGGAATCGGATTGCCGCAGGGATCGAGCGGCACCCGCATCACCACCGTCCGCGGGGAGCGGACAGTGTAGGTGTAGGGGGTCCGCTTCTCGACGACGCGTGGCACCTGAGTGGTCCGTTCCTCGGTGACGTACTTGCAGACCTGGACGCTCACCGGTTCGACCTTTTCCTCGGTGACGACCTTGTAGACCTGCACCGGCACCTTGCGGACCTGCTCTTCGGGCACCATCCGGCAGACCTGCACCGGCACCTTGTTCTCCACCCGCTCGACCACCTTGCGGACGGTCTGCACCGGCACCTGGCGGACCTGCTCTTCGGCCACCATCTTCGTCACCTGCACCGGCACCTGCTGGACGACCTGCTCGTCGACGTAGCGGACGGTCTGGACCGGCACCTGCTGGACGACCTGCTCATCGACGTACTTCATCGTCTGGACCGGCACCTGCTGGACGACCTGCTCGTCGACATACTTCATCGTCTGGACGGGCACCTGCTGGACAACCTGCTCGTCGACATACCGCATCGTCTGCACAGGCACCTTCCGGGTGACGACGCGATTGACGACGGTCGTCTCGGGCACCTGCATGGCGACGACGTTCGGCTGGTAGACACGGTTGACCTGATTGACGGCGACGCTCGGGGTGAAGGTCCAGCCGTAACCCCCCGGCTGCCAGTTGGCGAGGCCGGTGTAAGGATTGACCGCCCATCCGCCAGGCACCCAGTTGAGCTGCGTGCCACCGGGGGCGACCATCGGCGTGACCTGATCGACGTAGCCACCGCGGTCGGCGTAGGCGGTCTTGTAGGTCGTGACCGGCTCGGCGACGGTGTAGGCCTCCTCGCGCTCGGCGGTCTCGTAGACCGGCTTGCGGACGACGCTCACCTGCTGCTGCATGACCGTCTCGGCGACCGGCTTGCGGACGACGCTCACCTGTTGCTGCATGACCGTCTCGGTGACCGGCTTGCGGACGACGCTCACCTGCTGCTGCATGGCGGTCTCATAGACCGGCTTGCGGACGGTGCTCACCTGCTGCTGCATGACTGTCTCGGCGACCGGCTTCATGACCGTGAAACGCTCCTCGCGCGTCGAGGTCTCGACGACGTCGCGCACCTGGTCGTAGCTGCGGTCCTGAACGACGGTTTCCCACACCGGCTTCATGACGGTGGTGCGCTCCTCGCGGGTCTGCGTCTCCCACACCGGCCGCTGGACGGTGTAGCGGCGCTCGGAGGTCTGCGTCTCCCAGACCGGCTTGGTGACGGTGTAGGTCTTGGTGTCGTAGACGGTCTCGTAGGAGAGGCGCACCGCCTCGACCTGACGCTCGTCGTAGACAGTCTGGAAATCGAGCCGGTAGGTCTGCGTCGCGACCGGCGCCGGCGCCGCGACCGACTCGCCGCAGCAGCCGGCGTCGGCGATCGGCTGGAAGGCGGGCAGCGGCATCAGCTGCGCGAGGGTCAGCAGCATCGCGCCGAGGGTGTCACGACGGCGGCGGCCATGACGCAGGGCGGCTGAGCGACTCGGGAGCACAGTGGCGACGACCATCGGGATCTCCTCCTGGGAAAAAGCATCCCCGAGACTAATTCCACGAACGCGGCCTTCAAGCGGTTTGTTCACTTTTTTTCCGGGAAAAACCCGAAAAAAATGCTCCTCCAGCCCGCACGAACGGTGCAACTGTTCCAGCTTACGGGGCCGGGCAAGAGGGGCGGCCAGGCGGAACGGAGGCGGGGCAGGCAGGGGGGGGCGGGAGCTTTCCCCAAGGGCCAGCGGCCGGGCTGGCCAGCACCGTCACTCCATCGTCTTTTCAAGCAGTTGCCGGCTGATGGTGTCGAGGGCGGCGATGTCGGCGATCCGATACCGGACACCCGTGGCATCGACGACGAAGGCACTGCCATCGGGGAGACGGTCGATGTCGTCGGTGCTGGCGACCTTGAAACGGCGCCGGCCTCGATCGGTGGCCACGCTCCACTCCGGTGGATCGTCGTCGCTGATCGTCTCGATCTGTCCAATGATCGGGAGAAACTCCCGTGTCGCCAATTCCTCGACGATGCTGCTGCGGAGCGGTTCCGGGACCTCTTCGAGGGCCTCAAGCCAGGCCAGTTCGGAGCCGTCGGCCGCAACGATCGCCACCGGCCCCCGGGGGGCCGTCACCGGAAAGGCACGGAGGACGTCGACATCGGCGTGGACCTTGCCGCCGGCATCGACGAAATCGACATGGCCGTGGGGGCGGCGGACCAGTCGCCATCCCGGCGCGGGTGTCGGGGACGCCGCGGCCTGCTCGGCAGCGGTCTGGCGGGGCGAGTGGGGATCGGAGGGGGGCATGGTGGGGCTCGGCGTCTCGGAGAAGGTCAGTGCCCGGCGGTAGACTCGGCGGCGGCCTGCGACTGGGCGTGGTAGAGGCGTGCGTAGGCGCCATCGCGGGCGAGGAGTTCGTCGTGCGTGCCGATCTCCACGATCCGTCCGGCGTCGAGGACGACCAGACGGTCGGCGCGACGGAGGGTCGAGAGCCGATGCGCGATGGCGATCGTGGTGCGGCCCTTCACGAGACGGTCGATCGCCGACTGGATCACGACCTCGGTCTCGGCATCGACCGCGGAGGTCGCCTCGTCGAGGATGAGGATCGCGGGATCGACAAGCAACGCCCGGGCGATGGAGATCCGCTGCCGCTCGCCGCCGGAGAGCGACCCGCCACGTTCCCCGACACGGGAGTCGTAGCCATTGGGGAGGGAAAGAATGAATTCGTGGGCGCCCGCGGCCCGCGCGGCGGCCACCACACGCTCCGTCCCTGCGTCGGGGCAGCCGTAGGCGATGTTTTCCGCCACGCTCCCGAAGAACAGCAGCGGTTCCTGGAGCACGCAGCCGAGGTTGTGCCGGTAATCCGATACCGCCATCCGCCGCAGATCAGTGCCATCGACGGTGACCGTGCCGCTGGAGGGATCGAAGAACCGGCAGACGAGATTGGCCAGCGTCGACTTCCCGGAGCCGCTCGATCCCACCAGCCCGATCATCTCGCCGGGCTCGATGACGAGGTCGATGCCGTGGAGGATGTCACGCGTGCCGTAGCGGAAGTGGATGCCCGACAGTTCGATCCGCCCGCGGACCCGGCCGGGATGGATGGGGCGAGGATCCTCAGCGACGGTCGGCCGGCAGTCGAGGATCTCGAACAGCCGCTGGGCGCTCGCCGAAGCCCGCTGTGCGGCGGGCACCATCCGCACCATCGATTCCACCCGCGAATAGAACCGGGCGATGTAGGTGAGGAACGCCGTCAGGCCGCCGACCGTCACCGACCCCTGGAACACCATCCACGCCCCGGCGGCCCAGACGACCAGAAGCCCCATCTCGCTGAACAGGCTGACCAGCGGCCCGAAGAACGACCAGACCGTATTGACGCGATCGTTGGCCTCGAGCACATGGTCGTTGGCGGTCCGGAAGCGGTCGACCTCCCGCCGCTCCTGGGCGAACGCCTTGACGACCCGGATGCCGGGGATCGTGTCAGCCAGCACGCTCGCCACCTCGGCCCAGGCGATGTTGGAACGGCTGAAGCCGCGCTGCAGTCGCTCGCGCACGCCGTACACCAGCCAGAGCACGAGCGGAAAGGGGACGAGCGTCACCAACGCCAGGGTGGGATTCATCCACACGAGCACTCCCGCGGTGAGGAGCACAAGCAGACAGTCGGAGATGAAACTGATGAGATTGACCGAGAGGAAGACGTTGATCTGGTCGGTGTCGTTGCTGATCCGCGAGATCAGGTCGCCGGTCCGCTTGCCGGCGAAGAAATCGAGCGACAACGACTGCATGTGGGCGTAGGTCTTCACTCGCAGTTCTGCCGCGACCCGTTCGCTCACCCAGGCGAGGACCCAGGTCTGCAGCCAGGAGAGGAGCCAGGCGACGATCGCCGCCACCACCAGCCCCCCGAGGTACCACCAGACGAGCGAAAACGGCACCGCCTCTCCGGCCTGTCGCGGGATCAGCACCCGATCGACCAAGGGCATGGTGAGGTAGGGGGGCACGAGGGCCGCGACGGTGCCGGCCAGTGAGAGCCCCAGGCCGAGCAGCGCCGCTCCAAGATAGGGTGTGGCGAACGGCGCCAGGCGGACGAGCATCCGCCATGACGCGGTTCCCTTGGGGGGTGGGCCATCCGCATCGTCGTCGCCGTCATGGTCGCGGCGATGGACGGCATGGGCCTCGATCGGTTGCGCGTCGCTCCCCTCGTCCGTTTCGCTCCCCTCGCCGTCGCTGGCGGGGAGGGATGTGGCCTCCGGTCGCGGCGTCTGCTGCCGCCGGGAGGGACGCTGTTCAAATGCGTCTTTGAGTGCGTGCATCCCCTTCGCCTGGGCGAGCGTGAACAGCCAGCGGGCCACCACACGCTCCGCCTCCAGCAGCTCGATTCTCCCCACGCCCCCTCGGATCCGGACGTCGAGGCACGAACGGTCGTCGAGTCGCCACGAGACCGGTCCGGACGGCGGAGCCGCGGATGGCGGATCGGGCTCCGCGGATGCCGGAGGGTCGGCAATGATCCGACGGTCGGTCAGGCAGAGAAAGCCCTCCGTGAAGAGCAGGCCGGCGTCGAGATCGAAGGTCGCCGTGGCGATGACCGACTCCCCCTTGCCGAGGACGGCCGCTTTGCCCCAAGGGAGGCCAGGAATGCCGGGAGGCGAATCGGAGGGGGAGGGAGGAGGATCGCTGTTTGCCATGGAGTGTGGAGGGGAATTCGGATGCGGGCTGTGTGTCGGGGGCCCGGCAGGCAGCGCTTCAAAGACCGAGGGTGGGGGGCACGTGCAGGTCTGGAGGGGGCTCGAGCGACTGGAGGAGCATTCTATGCCA
>CANGIH010000217.1 GCA_947453875.1 Planctomycetaceae bacterium
GCCCGAGCCAGGCGTCGATGCAGTCAAGGATCTCCACGAGGCGGGCGTTCTCCGCACGCTCGTCGGGGCGTGAGGCGGCCGCGGCGATGTGGTCGCGGTCGATCTCCCAGGGGAGGTGACGCGTGGCGACAGCGTCGGCGATGGCCGCTGGCATCGTCTCGCCGGTGCGTCGTCGGATCAGCGCGATGCAGTCGGGGCAGCGGAGGAGATCGGCAAGCGCCTTGAACTCGCGCCGCCGCATCCAGGCGAAGATCGCGTGGAGCAGTTGCCAGGGGCTCGTCCGCTCCATCGTCCGCCCCGCCGCATAACGACCTGTGAGCCCGGCTGCCGCCAGACGCTGTTCCAGCGCGGGGACGACCGCGGGATCGGGGACCGCGATTGTGAATTCATCGGCGGCCCGCGAGGGGGCGAGATGGCGGATCCAGTGCACCACGGCGGCCGCCTCCGCGTCGGTATCATCGACGACGGCGATTGATTCGAGCGCCACGGGGATCGGGCGGAATTCCCAGGCCTCGGGAATGATGCAGCCGAATTCGTCGAAGCAAGCATGGGGCTCGGGACCGATGTCGGCGGGCACGGCGACCAAGCCGTCGATCCGGCCACGAACACCAGCCAGCATTTTCCGCTGCAGAGGATCGACATCGACCGTGGCCAGGAGGACGATTCGGCCTTCGAACGCCACCTCGCCCCGTTCCACGGCGACGCGTCTGGCGGTTTGTCGATCCCAGAATCCGAGGCCGTCGATCTCCGCCAGATAAACCTCCTCGAGGCGGGCCAGCGCCTGCCAACGGGCGTGGTCGCCGAAGCCGGGGAGCGCTTTGTCGGCGGCATCGGCCAAACTCGCGAACGACAGCGTGTTCGCGGCGAGTTCGCGGTGCATCGAGACGAGCATCCGCGCCGCGTCGAGGGCGCCGGTCGCCGATGACTCGGCGGCATCGCGGAGATCCCTGCCCGCGGGAGCGGGGGTGGCATCGGGATCGTCCGCGTCGGCATCCGCATCAGCCTCGGGGGCCACCAACTCCCGATCACGCCGGGTGGCGGCCGACAGGGCCGCAACCCAGCAGAGGGTTTCGGTGGCGGTGTCGGCCAGCGGGCGGGCCGGCTCGTAGAGTTCCTCTGGAAGGGTGCCGAGTGTGACCGTCGCCGGGGGCACGATCCGCCCCCCTTTTGCCTCGGCCTTGTCGATGAGGATTTCGACAAGCCGATGCCCGGCGCCACGACCCGGCACGACGACGGTGAAGCCGGACAAATCGATGGAAGTGTCGGAGGATCCCTGCTTGCCAGCCTCCACCTCGGCGAGCAGCCAGTCGGCCGCCGAGGCGAGGATGCCGCTGCGGGCATCGAGCCAGTGAAGCGTGCAGCGGGCGGCGGGAGTGGCGTCCGCTGGGGGCGGATCGTCCGGGAAGAGCTCCTGCTGCCTGCTTGAATCGGATCGGCGGCGTGCCACGGGTGCCTTCCTGGCGTTGCGATGGCGGTCGAGCCATCCGTGTTGGGCCATCGGGTCTGGGCCGTCGCACGGTCGCCACACCCTCATCCCCCACCATTCCTACGGGGGAGAGAAGTTTAGCAGGCGGCGGCAGCGGGACTGATAGATTCAGTCGTCACAGCATGGACTGAAATGGCGGAAACCTCGACGCTGGGTGGGAGAACACCGATGGGGCGATTGGCTGTCATCCTCCGGTCCTGCATCCTCTACGCCATCGTCGCTCCGGCGCTTCCGGTCGCCGCCGCCGACGGCGGGGATCCGCCGGCCGATCTCCCGGTAAGGGCCATCGGCTATACCGAGCATGCCACGGCGCTCCCGGGCGGCCGATTGGCCAATGTCTCCACAGGCCGGGCGATGCTCCTCGAGCCGGGTGGCCAGCCACTTCCCCTTGCCGCCGACCTCGCCGAGGAGCCGGGCAGTTGGACGCAGTTCGTCGGCTGGTTTCCCGATGGCCAGACAGCCATCATCGGCCGGGGCTGGGAAAGCGAGGCCAACGCCCGGTGGGAGGAGGAGCAGAGGGAGTTCCGCTTCCGTGCCGACGACTGGCGCTATGACACCCATCTGCTCGATCTTGCCACCGGCCGGGCAGAGAACGTCACCGCCGTCGAGCGGGTGAGCTTTTACAACACCAGCGTCTTTCCCTGGCCGGGGGATCCGGGGCGGCTCGGGTTCACGGCGCTTATCGACGGCATCTCGAAACCGTTTGCGATGGACCGCGACGGCAGGAACAAGACCGACCTCGCCCGTGACTCAAAGGGATTTTCCTACGGCTTCTCCGGATCACCCGACGGCAAGCGGATCGCCTACCACGAGAACTACCAGGTCTGGCTTGCTGATGCCGACGGTTGCAACCGGACGAAGATCGACACCGGGCATCGGTTCAATTTCGCGCCGGCATGGTCGCCTGATAGTCAGTGGCTCCTGTTTGTCTCGGGGGAGCATTACGATTGCCATCCGCATGTCGTCCGTGCCGACGGCACGGGCTTGAGCAAGATCGGCGATCGCAACGGCTACCGGGGCGTGATGGAGTTTCTCGATGTCCCCGACTTCCACGGAGGATCGAGCGACGTGCCGGTGTGGTCTGAGGATGGCCGCTCCGTGTTCTTCACGGCACGCGTTATGAACGTGGACGGCGGGGCGGACTCGGTGGAGCTGTTTCGGGTGGTTCTCGGGGAGGGGGCGGCGGCTGAACGCCTCACGACCTCATCCCCGGGGGCGCTCCACTACCATCCGCGGCCGTCGCCCGACGGCGACTGGCTTCTCTACGGCTCGCATCGTGATGTGGCGGGAGGCGGGAGGGCGAGGAATCTCTTCGCCAGACGCCTCGCCGACGGCCTCGAAGTGCAGCTGACGCATCTCCCGCCAGGGCAGGCGGCGATGCATGGCCACTGGCAGCCGGTGAACGTGCCCCCTGGGCCGGCGATCGGGGCGACGCCGCAGCGGCATTGAGGGGTATGCCCGTCCCGGTCCCTCGTTTTCCCCCCGCGCCGGCGGCGGGTGGCGCGACCGCTGCCAGCGGAGCGCCAAATCGTTGCGGCCAAACGAGTTCCGATTACGCTAGACGCGTTCAAAAGCGAGGGCTCAAGGACGGAGTCCGGGACGAATTCAGGAATCCAACCATGGCGTGGCTCGGCCGGTCGATCCGACGACAAGGAACATCGACGCTCATGGCCCGCCTGTTCGGCAGGCGGAGAGTTGGAGGGGGGGGACGGGGCGGATTTGCCGTCGAACAACTCGAGGGTCGTCAGCTCCTTGCGATCACGGTCACCCGAGACAACCTCGCCGACTACCGGGTGGGGGCCGACTACGTCTTCTCCGATCCGACGAGCATCACGGTCGCCCCGAACGTCGTCATCGATGCCGCCGGCGGCAGGATCACGCTCAGCGCGCCTGCGATCTCGATCGGCGACGGGGCGAAACTGCTCTCCAAGGGCAACGGTGGCGCGGCCGACGGGGCGATCACGCTCAAGGCCGCCAATCAGACGACGACCACTCCGCTCTCCCTGATCAATCAGTTTTACGCCAACTTCGCGTCGGCCGCAGGGCAGACCGCTTCGATTGACCTCGGCAAGGGCGCGACGATCGCCGGCGGCAACGTGAGCCTCGATGTCGTCTCGGGCGACGCGCTGCCGCAGTGGTGGCAGGATGCGGTCGGATTTCCCGTCGCCGGCGTCTTGCTCAAGCAGGCGTCCAACGCGCTCAACCACATCCTCGCCCTTCCGGTGTCGATCGTCATCAAGCAGCCCGAGTCGAGGATCGTGGTCTCCGAGGATGTGTCGATCACCGGTTCGGGGAGCGTGGTGCTCGATGCCAAGGCCGTGGCCCAGGCCGACGCGCGTGCCCGTTGGTCGGTGGTGATGGACTATCTGCAAAAGAAACTACCGAAGACCTCGACGAACTTCAGCTTCGCCGGTGGGGTGGCCTACAGCGACGTCCGGTCGAGCGTGAGCGTCGCGTCGGGAGCGAGCGTCGTCTCGACCGGGGGCGACGTCGAGGTGACGTCGGATATCGTCAATTCGACGACGATGAAGGCCCGCGTCTATCTCAACCAGGGGATGAATCCGACCAATCCGAACAACGTCGCCTTCTCCGCCGCGGTCACGGTGCAGAACTCGACGTCGACGGTGATTCTCGCCGCCGGGTCGACGATCCATGCCGCCGACTCGGTCGAGGTGAAGGCCACCGGCACCGACACGAACGTCGTTCGCCCCAAGACCTCCTCCTACAAGGATGGCCTCGTCGGGATCACGGCCGGAGTCGCGGTGGGAAGCTCGATCGTCGAGGTGTTCGCCAACGGCACGATCCGGGCCGACGGGTCGGCCCCGGCAAGTCCGCTCGTCGTCGATCCGGCCACGACCGTCGATTTTTCCACCAGCACGATCCGGCTCCCTTCGGCGACCACCCTCGCCACCGGCGACGCAGTCGTCTATTCGGTCCGTGGAGGAGCGGCGATCCCGGGCCTCGATGACGGGGCCACTTACTACTGCATCGTCGGTGCCGACAAGATGAGCTTCCGCCTGGCGGCCACGCCGGCTGACGCCAGAGCAGCGATGCCGAAGGCGATCGACTTCGGCTCCGGCTTCCCCACGATCGCCGGCACCGGATCGAAGGGGACGTTGCCGGTGGTGTCGGTCACCGCCGCCCTCGACGACACGATCGACCTCGACGCCACCACCTGGCCCGATGGGTCGTCATTCGTGGATGGCGAGATGATCACCTACCGGGCCGTCGCCGGACGGTTCCTAGGCCGTAACGACGCCAGCGGCCAGCTTGTCGGACCGCTCGCCGACGGCGGCAGCTTTCGGATCAAAGTGCTGCCCCGCGATGCCGGTGCGACCACGACGCGCATCCAACTCCTCGACGCCGTCGATCCGGCGAACAGACCGATCGACCTCAATGACGCGTCCCACTTCGTCACCGCCGATGGCACCTGGCTGCGGGTCAACGAGTTCGATCCCGACATGGGACAGGTGAACTTCACCTTCCCAGCCGCGAAGGATGGCGTGATCGATCCCCCCCCGTTGCAGAACGACGCCGTGCGGGCGCTGGCCAACGCGGCTGCGCTCCGCTACGTCGAGGGCTTCGGGGCCTCCGTGCCCGCGCTCGTGAACGGCACGACCTA
>CANGIH010000218.1 GCA_947453875.1 Planctomycetaceae bacterium
CGCCGCTGCCGAGCCCGCCGGAAAGTCCCCCCAACCCCGGTCCCGAAAGGCCGGCCGCCGAGAGGCTCGGTCCTGACAGGCCAGGGCCGGAAAGACCGGCGATGCCCGAATCCAATTTCCCTGCGCCAGACTTGGCCGCCGCCGACGAGGCTGGCAGGCCGACGCCCGAAAGCTCGATCGCAAGCCCCCCCGACCCGCCGATGCCGGACGGGGAGGACGCTCCGACGATCGATTCAAGCGACAGGTCATCGCTCTCCGCATCCCCGCCAAGCACGCTGTCGCCAAGGACGAGATCGTCCCCCGACAGCCCGCCTGGAGAGGAAAGGGAAAGGCCCGAGCCGCTCTTCCCCGCGGCGCTCGTGCCGCCGACGCCGGTATCGGATGGCGATGGGCCCTTGGAGACGGGGTTGGTGAAGATCGAGTCGTTGCCGTCATCGAGGATCAGTTGGTCATCGTCGCCGCTTCCCTTCTCCGGGCCGGCGTCGTCGATGACAAGCTCCGGCATATCGAGCTCGAGTTCGAGCCCGTCGGCCCCCGACGATCCCTCCTCCCCAAGCGTGCGGACAAGCCGCTCGACGTCGTCGGTCTTGAATTTGATCGTGGCGCCATCGCGCATCGGGAACAGCTTCTTCCGGTCGACCAAAAGGTTGACCTCATCGACGCTGATGCCGAGGAGCCGGGCGGCTTCGTCGGGCGACATGAACTTGCCGGCCATGGCTGCCTTGACGGTTACGAGGGGGCGGGATCTCTTCTCGTCAGTGTCGACGAATCCGCCGCCCGAGTCCACGTTGCCGTCCAAGGATCGCGCGTCCGGCACGTCCGGCAGAGCCGGTCACGGACGAGTTTGCCCAGTCGGAACAGCTTCCCCCCCGGCTTCGAGCATTTTTTTCAGTGCCGCCGGCCTCGGTTCCTGGGCGTTGTATTCCGGGACGAGCAGGTCCCAGGCGATCGTCCGCGTGCTCCGTAGCGTGAGCGATCCGGTGGCCGGGTCGACGTGATAGACGGCGGCGTTCTTGGTCTGGGGATCGATCACCAGCAGCAATTGCCGGCCGTCCTCGAGGGGGGAACTGCTCACCCACAGCCCCGACCCGCTGCCGGTCTCCCCGCCGACGCCTGCCGTCAGGCGGGCGCCACGCGGCTGGGCGGCGAGCATTCCCCCTCCGGCGAGGAGGAGCAGGGCGACCGCGGAGAGGGCGGGGAGCGACGCGGCAAGCGAACGCAGCGGCTGCCTCGGAGAGGGCTCCACGCGGGCGGGGGAGTGGCTGTCGTATCGAAGCATGATCACCCTCACTGGAGAGGCGGCACTCCACGATCGCGGACTGTGAGCGACTATCACGGGGAGCGTAGGGTAGGGAGTCGGGGGGGGGGTGGCAAGAGCGAGCCAGTGGGCGGCGCGGGCTCTGCCCCGTTTCTCCATCCTGCCGCTGTTCCCCGCCGTCAGCTGCCATTTCGCCCATCGGCCCCTTTCGATTCAATCGGCCCGGCAGACTCTTCCGATGGAAGCAGGTGTGCCGGCGGCGCAGACCCTGTCGGGGTCGCCCCGGCCAGCCATGGCCAGAATTGCTTGGGAGGTACAGCGGGTGTCGTACGTCAAGGCTTTCACCACGATCCTCTTCCGTTCTCCGCTCCTCTGGGGCGGTGCCCTGGCGTTCTGTTTTTTCGCCCTCATCCACGGCGGCGTCATCACGCATGCCGGCACGATCCGCTATCTCGCCGGCCACTGGGTGGAGTATGTCGAGACGGTGATGTTCACGGTGGGGTTGTCGGCGCTCGCGCTCAAGTGGCTCGACGTCCGCAGACAGGCGGCGGCGGTCGAAGAGCCGCTCGTTGAGGCGATCCCGCAGGGGGGGCAGGAGGTCGGCGAGGCAGTCCGTCTCCAGGACGCGCTGCCGGCCGTTACGAACGACTCCGGCTATCTCGTGCGTCGTCTCCGCGAGGCGCTCGACCTCGTTGTCCGCACCGGTTCGGCCGACGGTCTCGAGGATCATCTCAAGTATCTCTCCGATCTCGACGCCTCCCGTGCCGCGCAGAGCTATGGGCTCGTGCGGTTCGTGATCTGGGCGATCCCGATCATGGGCTTCCTCGGCACCGTCATCGGTATCACCGAGGCGATCGCCAACCTCTCGCCGACGCAGCTGGAGAACATCAGCGGCGTTGTCGCCGGCCTGGGGGTCGCGTTCGACACCACCGCCACGGCCCTGGCCCTCTCGATGGTGCTGATGCTCATCCAGTTCTTCGTAGACCGCGCCGAGCAGAGCCTCCTCACCGATGTCGACTCGGCTGCCTGGACCGGGCTGGCCGGCCGCTTTCAGTCGTCGGCACCGACCGACGGCACCGCCCTTGCGGTGGCCCGCCTGTCTGAGGCGGTGTCGCGCAGCTCCGCCCAGCTCCTCGAGGCCCAGGAACAGTCTTGGCGGGCCCTCGAGGAAGCGGCGGCAGGGAGTCTGGCGACGGCGGTTGCCGCCAGTGGCCAGGAGCTTCGCTCCGCCCTCACCGATTCGCTCGGTGCCACGCTCTCGCAGTGGAGCGACTCGCTCGCGCGGGCCCATGCCCATGCCACGAGCCACCGCGAGGATCGCTGGGCCAGGGCCGCCGACGCGCTCACCGCGGCGATGGAGGGTTTTGAGAAGCACCAGCAGGCCCTCGCCGACCAGACCGAGCTTCTCGAACGGGTGGTCGATGCGACCCGTGACGTCACCCACCTCGAACACACGCTCGAGAACAACCTCACCACGCTCACCGCCACCGGCCGATTCGACGAGACGCTCGCCACCCTCTCCGCGGCGGTGCAGTTGCTAGCCGCCCGGGCTGCCGACGGCGTCTCTGAGTCGCGTCGTGTCGATCTCCACCACGCCCTCCCGCGTTCCAGAAGGGCCGCATGAGCCGTCGCAAGCCAGCCTCCGGGCCGACGATCTCGCTGTTTCCCTTCCTCGCGGTGCTGTTGTGCACGATGGGCGCGCTGTTGGTGCTCCTGGTGCTCTTCAGCCGATCCGCCTCGCAGGCCGGGGATCAGGAGATCAACGAGACCGTCGAACAACTCGAACTCGCCCGCGACAACTCCCGTTGGCGCCGTGAGCAACTCGCCGGGGTCCGCCAGCGGACCGGCGACGACCTCTCGCGTGCCCGGATGGTGCTTGCGGGTGTCGAGGAGAATACGCGTCACCTCGAGGACGAACTCGAACGCCTCGCTCGCACCGTCGAGGCTCTCGAAACCGACGCGAAGGCGGCCGACGCCGCCGATCTGGCGGCTCTCGAAGTCCGGCTGACAAACGCGCGGGAGTCGCTCGACACCGCCAGAGAGGATCTGGCCAAGCGGCCTCCTGCCTATGCGGTCGTGCCTTACGTCGGCAGGCATGGCACCCATCGGCGGCCGCTCTATATCGAATGCAGCATCGACGGGGTCTACCTCCAGCCGGAGGGGATCCGCCTCACTCCCGGCGACTTCGAAGGCCCTCCCGGACCGGGAAATCCTCTCGCCAGTGCCCTCCGCGCCGCCCGCGAACAGATCGCCCGTGCCGCCCCGAATTCGGGCGATCCGGCGGCGCAGCCGTATCCGCTCCTCCTTGTTCGCCCTTCCGGCGTGATGGCGTACTACGCCGCCCGCGAGGCGATCGCCTCCTGGGGGAACGAATTCGGCTATCAACTCATCGAGGATGATTGGACGATCGCCTATCCACCGGCCGATCCCGCGCTTGCCGAGGCGGAGAACCGGGCCATCGAGGAATCGCGACGCCGCCTCCAGTGGCTCGCGGAGAATCATCCCCAGCGCCCCGCCAAGCCGCAGCGGCAGTATCGGGCTGCCCCGACACGTGGTGGGGTCGTTGAGAATGGTGGCCCGAGCGTACTTGGCGACCAGTCGCAATGGGAATGGAAGGATCAGCAGGCCCAGAGCACGCCGGCGCCCGGCGGGGGCCGCGGTCGCGGCGGCAGCGTCTTTGGGAGTGGGGGCTCCGGTCCTGGCCAGGGGGGCCCTGAAGGATCTGGAGGCTCGGCGAACGGCTCAGCTGGCGGAATGACTGGCGGCTCGGGGAGCGGCGGGCAGGGCGGCGGCGGTCCCGGTGGCGCGGGGCTTGCGGGTGATGGAGTGGGGCCAGGCCGACCGTTTGCTGCTGCGGCGGGGGACGACGGGGGGCCAGCTGGTGATGCAATCCTCTCCCAAGGTCAGGGGAGCGGCTTCGCAGGAAACCGCGGCGGGCCCGGCGGAACGATGTCCGGAGGGGCGGGGCAATCGGCGCCTCCAGGAAACGCATTTGGACAAGCCGGCATGGCTGGCCCGCAGGGTCAGGGTGCCCCGGGAGCGACAAGCCTGAGTGGTGGTTCCGGCGCGGGAGCCAGCGACGGCTCCGGGGAGGGGGGCCCGGATGGCGCAGCCGATGGCAACGCACCGGCGGGGAGTCGCTACGGCGCTGCCGGAGGATCGACCTTCGCAGGAGGCTCCTCCGTCGCTGGCGGTTCGTCCACGCCCGGAGGCCAGTCCGGAGGCGCGGCGCTTGGAGTCGAGGGGAATGGCTCCGGGGCGAGCGGCGGTGCCGGTGGAAGCGTGTCGATGCCAGGGATGCTCAGTGTCGGCGGTGGGGCTGGCGGGGAAAGCGGCGCATCGGCTGGGGGATCACTGGCCGGCAGCCGCGGCGCGAATTGGGCGAGCCTCGAGACGCACGACCGTCCGGTGCCGCTCACCCGTCCGATCCATGTCGAGTGCGCGCTCGACGAATTCCGCATCCTCGACGATTCCGGCCGGCGGATTCAATCGCGGGTGCCGATCGATGGCGACACCGCTGCGGCCGTCGATCCGTTCGTCGGGGCGCTGCACAAGAAAGTCCGCGGCTGGGGGCTCGCCGGCGACCGGATGTACTGGCGGCCGGAGTTGGTGCTCACCGCCACCACCGATGGCCAGTCGCGCCGTGACGACCTGGAGAGGCTGCTGAATAACAGCGGCATCGACATCCGGCCCCGTGACGGCAGGGAGCCGGTGGTGCCGCTCCCTCCTGTGCAACGTGCCTCCTACAACGTTCCGGCCAAGAACCTTCCACTGAAGTGATCGTCCGGCGCCGCCCCGCCGCCCCTCCGCCCCGAGACCTCC
>CANGIH010000219.1 GCA_947453875.1 Planctomycetaceae bacterium
GATCTTCGAGGACTTCGGCATGGAGATGCCGATTTGGAGCCGAATCGCCGAGCGGTGTGCCTGGGTGGTGGCGGTAACGTGGTATGTCGTCCCGCTCATCCTCCTCGTCGTGTTCCTGCTCCCGCTCCGCCTCCGGCGCTTCGTGTGGCGGCAGTGTGGTCTTGGGGGGCTCGGCGTGCTCGATGATGCCCGTGCGGCCGCGGTCCTCGGCACGCTCGGAGCCGCCGCGGCGGAGCACCGGGCGCCGGATGCGGCCCTTGCCTCCCTCGGGGTTGCCACCGACGACTCCGGTCTGGCTGCCCGGTTGCGTCGGGCGGTGGCGGGGGGCTCCGTCGGCGTGGCGCTCGTGAGGGCGGGGCTCACGACAACGCCTGAGGGAGATCTGATCGACGCCGAGCGGGGCCCGCATGGGGCCTGGATGCCGGCGGCGCTCGCCCGGAATCGTCGGCAGCGCGTCCTCGAACGCACCTGGATCGCCTCCGAGCTCCTCCTCCCTCTGATCGTGCTTTTCATGGGGGCGTTTGTCCTCATGGAGGCGCTCGGACTGCTGACGCCGCTCTACCAGCTCATCATGGGGCTCACCTGATGGCTGCCCCCTGCCCATGCACCGGTTCCGAGCAGCCCAACGGGCCTGAGCGCCGGGGCGTGACGCTCTTCGAACTGCTCGTCGCCTTTTCGCTCCTGGCGACCGTCATCTCGGTCTCGGCCGGGCTTGTCGTCCGCCATGGTCGCCTCCTCTCGAGCGCCCGCAATCAACGGCTGGCGATCGAAGAACTCGTCAATCAGATGGAGCTGGTGACAGCGCTTTCGCCCGATCAGGTGGCGGCATTCATCGCCGCCCCCACGCCGTCGCCGCTCGCCCGCGCGCATCTTTCCCGCGTCGCGCTTGCCGCCACGCTTTCCGAGCCCGCTTCTGCAAACGAGGGTCGGCGGATCGTCCTCGCCATCGAATGGAACGAACCGGGGCGGCGCGGCAACCCGCTGCGGCTGGCCGGTTGGCTTCGTGGCCAAGCACCGGCAGAGGTGACACCATGATCCACTCCGTCAGCCAGCGCGGTCGGCGACGCGGCATGTCGCTCGTGGAATTGATGGTCGCCATGACAGGCGTGAGCATGGTGCTTGCCACCACCGCGGCCCTGCTCCATGGTGTGATGCGGGCGCAGTCGGAGAGCCGGCGGTTTATCGACGACGAGCGGGCGAGTGTCCGGTTGGCCCGTCAATTCCGTGCCGATCTCCATGCGGCGGAATCAATGACGGCAGCGCCGCCGATCCGGGCCGCTGGCCTTGTCGAGGGGGATCCTCTCCGGCTTGCCGCGTTCCGCTTCCCGGAGGGCTCGACGGTCGAGTATTCGCTCTCCGCCGGCCGGGATCGCATCGTCCGGCTGGCAGGGCCGCCGGAGGGGAGGGGGCCGATGCGCCGCGAGGATTTTCAGTTTGCCGGGCCGGTGGCGGTGACGCTCGCGTCGAGCCCCGATGCTGGAGGCCGCCGCTGGGTGTTTTCGGTCGGTCCTCAGATTCCCGGTGGGGAGGCGATCGACCGGGATCCACCCGAGAGCACGTCGCCGCCCGCGCCACGTTCGACGGCCGAGGCCCGCCGCAAGCCGCCGGCGCTGTCGGTGGCGGGGGAAATCGGCCGCGATCTCCGTTTCGCACGCCCTCTCTCCGGGGAGGCAGCCCGATGACACGTTCGACGACTCGAGAGCCCCGTGGGATGACGCTCGTCGCGGTGCTCGCGGCGATGACGGTCGTGCTCCTCATGCTCGGTGGGATGCTGAAAATCGGTCTTGTCGGCCGTCGGCACCTCCTCAAGGAACTCGAGGCCAGTCAGGCGGAGTGCCTGCTCGAAGCGGCGGCCGACCGGGCTGCCACGCGGCTTGCGGCCGACGCCGCCTGGCCGGGCGATCGCCGCACGGTGCCCGCCGAAGAGATTGTCGGCACGGGCCCTGCTGAGGTGACCACCGCGGTCGAGGCAGGGGGTGAAGGCTCAGCGACGATCCGCATCGTCGTCGACTATCCCGCCGGCAGGGCCGATTCGGTCCGCCGCGAGCGGGTCTTTCCGTTCACATTCCCGGCGGGCATCGGCCCACCGGCTTCCGCCCCGGCTCCCGCCGCTCAAGCATCCCCGGAGGATTCCCCATGAAGACCGTTGCCATGCCCCGCGCTCCGCGGGCCTTCACGCTCGTCGAGCTTCTCGTCGTCATCGCCATCATCGGCGTCTTGGTCGGGCTCCTCCTCCCGGCCGTTCAGGCGGCGCGCGAGGCGGCTAGGCGCTGTGCCTGCCTGAACAACACCACCCAGATCGGCCTCGCGCTCCACAACCATGAATTCCATACCGGCCACTTCCCGGCCGGCGTGACCAACCCAGGCGGCCCGATCAGGAACGAAGCGGTGGGGCAGCATGTCTCCTGGACGGTGCAGATTCTCCCCTACATGGAGCAGCATGCCCTGGCAGGGCTGTTTGATCAGTCGGCCGGCGTCTATGCCGAGAAAAACGACAAGCTGCGGCGGATGCGGATCACGGTGCTCCGCTGTCCGTCATCGCCCGATCCCTTTCCGCAGGATGACACCGGCATCGGCCCGATCCAGGCGTCGAGCTATGCCGGATGCCACAACTCGATCGAGGCCCCGATCGATGCCGGCAACGACGGGCTCCTGTTTCTCAACAGCCGGATCCGGTTCGACGACATCTACGATGGAAGCAGCAACACGCTCCTGGTGAGCGAGCGGGTGTTCCAGCATTCGCCGAATGAAAATGAGCTTCCCGATCTCGGCTGGGCGTCCGGGACGCGGGCAACGCTCCGCAACACCGGCCGGATCGAGCAGACGTCGATACGGAACAACGTGGGGGTGGTCGTCCAGGAGGAAACCGACAAGAAAGACCCGCTCTACGTCGGCGGCTTCGGGGCCTATCACCCGGGCGTGGCGGTGGTGGGGATGGCCGACGGCTCGACGCGGGCGCTCTCCTACAATATCAACCCCGAGACCCTCCACCGCCTCGGCAGCCGTGCCGACGGCGAGATCCCCGACTCGAATTGGTGACGTCGTCCGCCGTCGCTGAACTGGACTGGCAGAACGCACAGGGGGATGGGCGTCGGCCGTCGGCGCTACCCGATCCGCAGTGCCGCCGGGATCGGTGGCGTGCCGCCCCGTTGCGTGCAGACGTACGCCGCCACACGCTCGGCGTGGGCATGGAGTTTTTCCAGCGGCCAACCGCCAAGGAGCCCGATCGCGATCGCGGCGGTGAACGCGTCGCCGGCGCCGACGGTGTCGACGACATCGACCGGCGTGCCAGCAAGATCACTCGATGAGCCGTCGGCGGTCAGTAGGAGCGAGCCCTTCGGCCCCCGGGTGAGGGCGGCGAGGCGGAGGTCGTAGCGAGTCAGGAGCTCCCGGAGAATCGCTTCGGGAGAGCCGGAGAGCCCGAGCGCTTCGGCGACGGCCGGAAGTTCGTCGTCGTTGCACTTGACGACATCGGCGAGCGGGAGCGAGTCACGCACCACCTCCGGCGACCAGAACGGCGGGCGGAGATTGATGTCGAGGATCCGCAAGGCAGGGGAGGGGACGGCGGCGAGGAAGCGGCGGATCGTGGCCAGGGACATGCTCCCGCGAGACCCAAGCGTGCCGAAGCAGACCGCTGACGTCTCGGCAGCCAGCCTGCCGAGGGCGTTGGTCCATGGGACGTTATCCCACGCACAGTCGGGGGCGAAGACGTACGACGCGTGGCCTCCCAAATCGACCACCACGTCGACGCGGCCGGTCGGCTCCGGCAGGACCGCCACGGCCGCGACATCGACCCCGCGCGCCGTGAACTCCGCAAGCGCCCGCCGGCCGAGATCGTCGTCGCCAACGGCGCCGGCCATCGAGATCCGAGCCGAGGAGCCGGCGAGCCCGGCGGCACTGCAGGCAAAATTGGCCGGGGCTCCGCCGAATCGGGCCCCTTCGGGGAACACATCCCAGAGGATCTCTCCCAGGCCCACGATCACGGGCGTCGCCGCGGGATCGGTCACGATTTCCTCGACCAGCCGGTGCCGTCGGGGCGGTCTTCGAGGACGACGCCGGCAGCCGTGAGCTTCGTTCGCACCAGATCCGCGGTGGCGAAATCCTTCGCCTTGCGGGCGTTGGCGCGGATCTCGATGACGAGTTCCATGAGCTTGCCGACGAGGTCGTCGTCGCCACCGGATGGTTTTGTTTTCGGCTCGACGAGAAACAGCCCGAGAACCGCCGTCAGCTCACGGAACACCTCCATCATCGCCAGGAGGGTGGCCTGATCGAGCGCCGCCGCCTGCTTTTCCATTCCCTGCGTATCGATGAACTTGTTGGCCACGCGGACGAAATCGAAGAGCGTCGCCATGGCGATCGCCGTGTTGAAATCGTCGTCCATCGCCTCGAGGAATTTTTCACGCAGTGCCGTCGCTTCCGGGCCGGCTGCCGCCACCTGCGAGTCGCCACTTCGCCGGTCACGGGCCGCCAATCCGTAGAACGATTTCCCGGCGACTCGCTGAAAGCGACTGAAAAGCCGCTCGAAGGCCTCCATGGCGCGGGCACTTTCGCCGAGCGGCTCCTCACCGAAGGCGATCGGGCTGCGGTAGTGGGTGGAAAGGAGCAGAAAGCGGATCGCCTCGGGGCGGTGGCGGGCGAGAAGGTTCTTGAAGGGCTCGGCGCCGGTCGACTTGCTGATCTTCGTGGCCGTCTGGCTCGCCACGTCGTCTCCCCCTTCACTCCCGCGCGGGCGGCCCCCCACCTTGCCTGCGGCGCCGGCGGCCTGCATGAGGCCGTTGTGCATCCAGTAGGTGGCCATCGGCTTGTCGTGGAGCGACTCGCTCTGGGCGATCTCGTTTTCGTGGTGGGGGAAGATGAGGTCGAGGCCGCCGCCATGGATGTCGAAATGCTCCCCGAGGATCGCCCGCGACATCGCCGAGCACTCGATGTGCCAGCCGGGTCGCCCCGGCCCCCAGGGGCTTTCCCAGGAGGGTTCCCCCGCCTTGGCCTTCTTCCAGAGGGCGAAGTCGGCCGACGATCGCTTCCGTTCCGCGGTCGAGCCTCCCTCCCCCTGCATGGCGTCGA
>CANGIH010000220.1 GCA_947453875.1 Planctomycetaceae bacterium
GACCGCCGAGGTCTTCTGGTCGCTCTTGACGATGGCCGGATGGTCGGCTTCGCCCACGCCGGCTTCGGCCCCGACGCCGGCCGCTGCGGGATCGACACCCGCGAAGGGACGACGCTCCTGGTCGCTGTCGTGCCCCATGCGCGGTCCGAGGAGATCGGCGATCGCCTCCTGTCGGCCAGCGAGGACTATCTCCGTGGCCGTGGCGCGAAGGTCCTGCTCGGTGGCGGTAGTGCATCGATGCGGAGTTTTTATCTCGGGCTCTACGGCGGGTCTGACCTCCCCGGAGTGCTCGATTCCTCCGCGGCTGTTCAGGCCGTTTTTCGCCGCGCCGGGTATGTCGAGCAGGACCGCGTGGCTGTCCTTCGCCGGGCGCTGGCCGGCTACCGGCCACCGGTGAACCGCCAGCAACTCGCGATCCGCCGCACCACCCACCTGCGCGCCATCGACGAGCCGGCCCGGCGCACCTGGTGGGAGGCCGCCACCACCACCGGGATGTCGCTGCGCCGCTACGAATTGTGCGGCGAGCGGGACCGTCTGCTCGGCGTGGCCTCCTTCTGGGACATGCAGCCCCTGGCGAGCGTCTGGGGCGTCGCGGCGGCTGGCCTCCTCGATGTGGAGGTGGAGGGAGGGCGGCGGCGTGAGGGCCTCGCACACTTCCTCCTCGCCGATGCCTTCCAGGATCTCGCCCGCGAGGGGGTGACGCTTGTCGAGACGCACGCCTCGCGCTCCAACGCGGCGGCGCTGATGCTGTTCTCGAAGCTCGGCTTCGAGGCGGTCGAGCATGGAACCGTGTTCCGCAAGCCCTGACTGCGAGCCGCCTGACGGGGTGATCAGTCGGCGGCCGCCGCAGCCTGATCGTGGCGGCGTGCGAGGGCTTCGACGTGGGCGACCACAGCCGCCGTCGAGGAGGCGGGCGGCCCCTCGTAATAGGACAGCCGGGCGGAGAGCGGCGCCGTCTTGCCGTCACGCCGAAGGTCGGCGAGGTAGTCCTGGAGGATCCGCCGCCGCAGCGGCGTGGTGTGGAGCAGCCAGTGGACCCAGGCCCACGACTCGGCGTAATGGTCCTGGGACATCTCGCCTGCCGAGGTGAGCGACTCAAGACGCCCCAGATCGATCCGCCAGGTGCCCTCGAGGAATCTCCCCGAGAGGTGGGCAACATGCTGGGAATGGATCCCCTGCTCGCCACGCGGCAGCTCGAAATACTCGGCGATCCCCTCGTCGAGCCAGAGAGGAACCGTCGGCACGACGGCGTGGACGTAGCCGTGCGTCGTCTCGTGGCGGAGATCCTCCGCGATCCGGTCCTGCCAAGGCGCGAACACCGCCAGGGTGGTGTCGGTCTCGACGAAGAACGCCCGCCGCACCGGAAAGTTGGGGAAGTGTCGGGCAGCGAAGGCGTCGTAACGGACGGATTCGGAGAACAGGTAGAGATGCACAGGCTCGTCGGAGATCGGCAATCCGAGGTCCTGGGAGACGTCGGTTCGCAGCGTCTCGAGGTCGCGGATGAGGCGATGCTGCTCGGCGAGGCCGAAGTCGGCGTGGATCACGAGCTGGCCAGCCTGGACCACGCTCCGATCGGGGAGACCATCCTTCCAGCCCAGCGGGGCGGCGAGCGAGGCCCCCTCGGGCACCGCCGAATGGAGCGTCGGGACCGAGGCGAGATGCTGGCAGCCGAGGAAGGCCCACGGCAGACAGCCGAGCGCGGCGATCATCGGCCGCCGGCAAACTCCGGCCCAACGGCCTCGACGTGCCCACTCGCGGCCAGATGGTGGGGCGGGGGGCATCGGGAGGGCTCGCGCAGGACCTCGGGGCACTTTCCTTCGGCGCGGATGCTAGCGACGCCCTGTCGGCCGACCAATCCCAGTGTCGGCCCTGATCGCCGGCCAGGATTGCCGCCCTCAGGCAACGGCCTTCGCCGCGGCGAGGCTGGCGAGCGTGCCGCCGAGGGCCTCGAGCCCGACAGGCCGGCTAAGGACAGCGGCCGCACCGGCCCGCAGTGCCGCCAAGGCCGAATCGCCGCGCGGGAACGACTCGAGGACGACGACCGCGGTGCCGGGCTGATTGGCGAGAAGCATCCGGAGCCATTCGAGATCGTCCGGGTCGAGGCGGCACGCATCCCAGACGATGCACCCGGCGCCGTCCTCCAGATGGGGGCGCCCCACGGTTCGCCGGGCCACCGGATGCCCTGCCGCCAGGAGGAGCTCGGAGATCCCCTCGAGATCGAGCAGCCGTCGGGCCGCCACCGACACCGCCGGCAGCGGCTCAGAAGAACGTAGCCCGGGCATGAACGACGGCGCCTCGAGAAGTCGCTCCTCGCGTCGGGCCGTGCAGGGCTGGCCGAGCGATCCTGGGAGTCCTGCGTCGCGGTCGGCGAACCAGCGAGTCAGCCTGCCGGCCGCATCATGCCAGGGGATTTCCTCGACTCCAGGCAGGGGGGGGCCGCTTCGCCGCCGGCCATCGGCGAGGCTCGTGGAGACAGCCAGGATCGGCACCAGCGGCCAGCGGAGCGACACGGCCAAGGCCTCGGCAGGCGTCCATCTGCCGGGCCGGTCGGCAGCCAGGATCACCACGTCGGGATGGACAATCGGCCCGCTGTTCCCGCGCCGGCCGAGCGGCCCCTCAGGGAGACAGACGCGCGCGATGGCGGTGAGCCGGCAGCCGGGAAGGGCGGCGACGCGATCCCGTGCGAGGGCCAACTCCGCCGGGTCGCCATCGTCGATCCAGATGACGTTTCTGCGCGGAGCGTCTTCGATCTGCGAGGTCGCGTCGGCGCCGTGTCGGTGGTTGGCACGCACGGAGGGCATTGGCACCAGTGGAGGGGAGATGCTGGTGGGGGGAATCAGGATGAAACAGACCGTAGCAGCCTCCGGCCATGCCGCCTACCGCGCCCGGAAGAGATGATCGACGCCCGAGAGGCAAGCCCAATCGAGACGAAAAGAATTGGTCGCCGGGGCAAGCGAGGGGGGCTGCGGGGGCGTATTGGGGTGGCCCACCCCGAGAGAAAACGCGGGGTTGACCGGGCGCTGGCCCCGGGCACAATGCTCGTCGCGCCAGGGTCATGGATGACCATGGCCAACAACTCCCGCACTCGCGGGGACACGCTGGCAGGAGGCCGTCATGGTGGATGGCGTGGCTGGTGACGGGGCTGGGTGGCTCGATGGCGGGGGCTCGTTTCGCGATCCTGCCGGGAAGGGCGTGCGGCTGTCGACGCTGTTTCCAAAGTGCCGATTCGTCGCCTGCGACGACATCGTGGCCCATGGGTGTCACGATGATCCGGAGGCCTGCCGACCGGGTGACCTGTTCGTGGCCCGGCTCGATGATCACTCCGACGGCCACGAACTGGCCGCCCGCGCGATCGCCAGAGGGGTGGCGGGAATCGTCAGTGAGCGGATCATCCCCACCTTCGGCACTCCGCTGTGCATCGTGCCCGACACCGCCTGGGCGCATGCCCGGCTCCACCATGCGCTCTCAGGCGACCCCGCCGGGGAGATGACGGTCATCGCCGTCACCGGAACCAGCGGCAAGACGACCACCGCGTGGCTCGCGGCCGCGGTCCTGTCGGAGGCAGGCCACCGTGTCGGCGTGCTCTCCGACCTGGGCTGTCTGGACGCCGACTCCGCGGAGCCGGAGCCGGCACGGATCGAACGGCCCGCCGTGTTCGCGTCGTGGCTTGCCCGCCTCGCGGCGAGCGGCTGTTCGCATGTCGTCGTCGAGGTGTCGAGCGAGATGCTCGCCACCCATGCGCTTGCCGGCGTGAAGTGTGACTCGGTCGTCGTCACGAACCTCGCCAGCGCTCACCTCGACCGCCACGGCACGGTGGAGGCCTACCACGAGATCAAGTCGCGGATCCTCGATTGCCTCGGTGTCGATGGCTGCCTCGTGGCCAACGTCGACGACGCCGGTGTCCGCCGGCTCCTCGCCCGCCATCGGAGAAACATCGGCAAGAAAACACCCCGCGCCCGCGACGCGGGGGGGGCGATCACCGTCGGCCTCCGCGGTCCGGCCGACCTGTCGGCCAGTGCCGTCGACCGCTCACTTGGCGGGCAGACATTTCTCCTTCGCCACGCCGGCGATGCCGCCGCGGTCGGCGTCGGCACGCCGGTCTCGTCGTTTGTCCGCGACGCGCTGTTCGCGGTGGCGATCGGCATCCGTCAGGGGCTGCCGTTGGAGATCGCCTCGCGGGGCATCGAGGCGGCGGGGAGTGTCCCCGGTCGTCTCGACCGTATCCGCCGTGGTCAGGAAGCCCACGTCTTCGTCGATCAGCCCACTAGCGGCCATGCGCTGGCGAGCACCCTCGCCAGCCTCCGTCGACTCACGCCCGGCCGGCTCGTGGTGCTGACGGAGGAAGCGTGGGCTGAGCGGCTTGGTGGCCGACGTTTCGCCAACCGGGCGGCACGGTGGTGCAACGATTGCCTGATCGTGCCCGAGGGGCTGCTTGATCGCTCGGCGGGAAGCCGGCAACTGGCCGCGTATGCCCGGATCGATCGCCTCCTCACCGGGCTCGGCTCGCGCGACTGCGTCCTGCTGATCGGCTCCGGACTGACGCACAGGCCAAACCCTGGAGATCCCGGCGAGCCCCAGGTGCCGCTGGCGGTGCTTGTCGACGCCTGGCTGGAAATGGCCCATCCTGCCACCTGGCCCGGGGCGGGGCGCAGGGCGGCCTGAACGGCCGGGGAACGGGCGGTGGGCATGGACGGAAGGTGCGCCGCGCCGCCACAATCCGCGGTGAGTGGACCGTAGCAGGACTTCAGGAAGAGACCGATGAGCAAGCGAGCGACCGGACGCGAGGCGGGGGAGAACCTTGGCGGTTCCCCGTTCGACGACCTCGGATTGACCATCGGAGAGGCCGAACCGCTCTCGCAGCACACCTGGCTCGGGGTCGGTGGCGATGCCCGCTGGTTTTGCGAGCCGGTCGACGTCGCCGCCCTCTCGCGGATCGTCCGCCGCTGCCATGAGCGTTCGATCCCGCTGCGGGTTCTCGGGGGAGGTTCGAACGTCCTCGTCCCCGCCGCGGGGTTTGCGGGGATGGTCGTCAGGCTCTCCGCACCGGCGTTCTGCGCGATC
>CANGIH010000221.1 GCA_947453875.1 Planctomycetaceae bacterium
GCCCATCCGAAACTAGCACCCCCCCCCGTGTCAGCCGCACCACGGCCCCATCATCAGTCGCCCACCCGGCGGCGACCCACCCGCGGACAGCCCCGCCTGTCAACCGATCAAAGTCGAACCCGCTGACCCGGAGAAAGTCGCCACGATCGATCCCGTCACGGCGGCGCAGACCGACCACGATCCGCTCCCTCGCTGCGCCTTCGGCCGTCATTCGGTCGTGGTCTGCGGCAGGATCCTCGCCGGCCGACACCCGTTTCATCCATGTGAACGTGCTGCGGTGGTTGGTGGTCCGGGTTCGACCGTCGAACCGGGCGGCACCGGGGCCGAAAGCTTCCCACGGGCGGCAGTCCCAGTAGCCCTCGTTGTGCCGGCAACGGTGGCCGGAGCGGGCGAAATTCGACACTTCGTAGTGCTCATACCCCGCCTCGCCGAGCCGGTCGATCGCCATCTCGAACATCCGCTGCTCAAGTTCCTCCCCGGCACGGAGAAGCAGGCCGCGGTTGAGCAGTCCGATGAACCGGGTGCCGAGTTCCCAGGTGAGACAGTAGACCGAGACGTGGCCGACGCCGAGTGCGACGGTCGCCGCAAGATCGTCCGCCACCTCGTCGAGGGATTGCCCCGGGCTTGCGGTCATCAGATCGACGTTGACGTCGAGGCCGGCCGCGAGGAGGAGGTCGACCGCACGGCGGATGTCAGCGGGGGAATGGTCACGATCGAGGGCCGCAAGCGTGCGGGGGGAGAGTGACTGGGCACCGAGACTGACGCGGGTCACGCCACACTCGCAGGCTGCTTCGACGAGGCTGGAATCGACATCGGCGGGATTGGCCTCGATTGTCACCTCTGCCCCCGCCACGGCGGTGACCCGCCCCGCCAACGCCCCCCACAGCCGCCGCAGGCCAGCGGCGCCGAGGTGGGACGGCGTGCCACCGCCGACATACAGGGTGTCGACGTCGAGCCGCCGCGGCAGACGCTCCATCTCGGTGGCGAGGGTGGCAAAATATCGATCGGCCAGATCGTCGCGCCCCGCCACCACGGCGAAGTCGCAATAGCCGCAGCGATGCCGGCAAAACGGCACATGGACATACACCCCCCGCGGCGGCGGGGAGGGATTGGCCGGGGAAGGCTCGCGTGCGGTGTCCACGGCGTCTCCACTCAGAGCCACACCTGGAGCCGGCCGTCGAGCATGTCGGGAATACGCTTGGCGAGGATCCGCCGGATGCGGTCGTCGGTGTAGCGGGTGGAGAAGTGGGTGGCGATCACCACCTCGTTGCGGAACCGGTCGCGGCGGGCGAGGAGGTCGTCGAGGTGCATGTGGCCGAACTTGTGGATCTTCTCCTTCCGATGGGCATGGGCCACGAACGTCAGTTCCGTGATCAGCACCATCGCCTCGAACATCGCCGGGCAGCGATCGAGCCCTTCGGGGGAACTGTCCCCCAGGTAGGCCACCAGAGGCGTCCGCACCTCATGGGTGACGTCGGTCCCGGCAAGCCTGAGGTCGCGGATCCTCTCCCCCGGCAGGCCGTGGTACTCGTGCTTGAGCTTTCGCCGCCGCTCCCAGACGACAAACCCGACGCTCGGGAGAGTGTGGGTGGTGCTCGACACGGTGACGACATGCTCGCGCGAAAGTTCGATCTCGTCGCCGGGGCGGGCCGGCAGGAGCGTGCAGGGGAGCCGGCCACGATCGAGCCTCGAGACCGCCTTGAGAAGCTTTTCGATCGGCTCGATCGCCAACTCCGGCACGTAGATCGTCGGTGGCTCCATCTTCATCATCCGCCGCCGTGCCACATACACCGGCAGGGCCGCGATGTGATCGAGGTGGGTATGGCTGAGGAACCAGGTGCCCGTCGCCATGAAGGCCCAGGGCTGTGCCCCGAGATCAAATCCGAGCTTCAGTTCCGGGATCCGCCAATAGCTCTGGACCGCGGCCCGGGAGTATCCCTCGATCGTAAGCCCCTTGTGGACGAGCGTGCGGAGCGGGGCATTGTCGATCATGGAGGTGATGCGTTCGCAGGGGGTGGATCGGTGGGGGGCGCCGCTGGAGTGACCGCCAGACTCGCCCCGGCACCGCCGCTCGGCTGCAACGGCTCCAGCCAGATCTCCTCGAAGAGCGTCTCCTGGCGGGCCGACAGCCGGCCGCGACGGACCAGTTCGAGCACGGCCAGAAACATACCCACGAGCCGCGACCGCGGCATAGCGTCTTCGAACAGCTCCGAGAAAGCCAGCCGCCCCCGCTCGCCGACCAGCCCCTCGATCCGCACGATGTGGGTCTCGATCGGGGTGTCATCGTGGACAATCTGCCGCGGCCGGCGATTCTCCCGTTTCCGCAGGACACGCGACATGGCGCTCACCAGATCCCACACATGGACATCGCCGATCGAGACCTCGGCCGCCTGCCCCCGCGCCGCCGGTGCATCGGCCGCCGTCCGCGTGAACCGCAGATCCCACTGCCGTGCCCGGTCCTCCAGGAGCACGGCGGCGTCGCGGTACTGCTTGTACTCGAGCAACCGCTGGACAAGGTCCTCACGGACCAACTCGACCGGTTCCTCCGTCTCCTCCGGGCGCGGCACGAGGGCCCGGGCCTTGATTTCGAGGAGCACGCTTGCCAGTTCGACAAACTCCCCCACCTGATCGATCGCCAACTCTTCGAGCACCTCGATGGAAGCGATGAATTCGGAGGCGATCCGGGCGATCGGCACCTCCGCGATCTCCACCTCCTGGCGTTTGACCAGATAGAGGAGGAGATCCATCGGCCCGGAGAAGACGTCGGTGGCCACCTTGAACGCCATGCCGGACCTCAGAAGCGGGGAACACGCCCATCAGCATCGATTCAGATTCAGGTGGCGGGGCCGTGAACCACGCCTGCCGACGGCCACGCCGGCCACAGACGCATTTGCCGCGTATTGCCCCGGCGTGTCAATGCCGCGTGGACGCGCGGTACGATGCCGGGCATGCAACCCGACATCCTCTGGGCCCCGTGGCGTCTGGCGTACGTCCAGGGCGACCCTGCCTCCCGTCCCCGACCGGTCGAGCCCCCTGCCTGGCGGGCCGGCGCCGACCGCGGATGCTTCCTCTGCCGTGCCGCCTCCGCCAGTGACGGGCAGGACCGCGAACTCGGGGTGATCGAACGGACCGCCGATTGTCTGGTGGTCCTCAACCGCTTCCCCTATTCCAACGGCCACCTCCTCATCGCCCCCCTCGACCACCGCGCGACCCTGGCCGACCTCGACCGCGGCACGCTGCTTGCACTCCAGGAGCGCCTCGTCGAATGGTGCCGGACGATGGAGCACCGGATGGAAGCCCACGGATTCAACATCGGGCTCAACGTTGGGGCGGTCGCCGGGGCCGGCGTGCCCGGCCACCTCCACTGGCACCTCGTGCCGCGTTGGCCCGGTGACGTCAACTTCATGCCATCGGTGGCCGGGGTGAAGGTGTTGCCGCAGTCGCTCGACGCCCTCTGGGAGCAGTTGCGCCGATGACCCTTCCCCTGGACCGCGGCCCGCCCCCCGCTCCCGGCTGGCCGCCGGACTGGCGGGCACGGGAGGAGAGCATCCTTGCCCCCTGGGCGATGCACGCCACCGATTCGCAGGGGCGTGTCCACGACGAGGAGCCTCACCCGTTCCGCAGCCCCTACCAGCGCGACCGCGACCGCATCCTCCATTCGGCCGCCTTCCGCCGCCTCGCCCACAAGACCCAGGTGTTCACCGGATACCACGGCGACTACCACCGCAGCAGGCTGACGCACACCCTCGAGGTGACAAGCATCGCCCGCACCCTCGCCCGGGCGATCGGCCTCAATGAAGATCTCGTCGAGGCCCTCGCCATGGCCCACGACATCGGCCACCCGCCGCTGGGCCACGCCGGCGAGGACACCCTCGACGAACTCCTCGCCGACCAGGGAGGCTTCAACCACAACTCGCAGGCGCTGCGGATCATGGAGCTGCTCGAGTCACGCTACCCGCGTTTCCCCGGGCTGAACCTCTCCCGGGAGGTCCTCGACGGCCAGGCCACGCGGCGGAAGGACGGAAGCGGGGCGCCGCCGATCCTCGAGACCCAGGTCGTCGATGCCGCCGACTCGATCGCCTACGACACCCACGACGCCGACGACGCGGTCGAACTGGGGCTTGTCCCGCTGGAGGAATTGCTCACACTCCCGCTCGTCGCGGCCGCCGCGGAACGGGTCCGCGACCGCCATGGGCCCGTCACCGGCGTCGAACTCCGCCGCGCTGTGCTGCTGGAATTGGTCGACTTCCAGGTCGCCGGGCTGGTGCGCCGCGCGCAGGGGACGATCCACGCCCTCGCCATCCGCTCCCCTGAGGATGTCCGCCGGGTATTCCGGGAGGGAGCGGGCCCCGACGCCGGCCGGATCGTCGCGCCGGCCCCCGACATCGCCGGCGGCAAACGGGAACTGGAGCGATTCCTGTTCACGAGGGTCTATCGCTGCGAACGCGTGCTCGCGGTGCGGGTGCCAGCCCAGCAGCGGCTGCGGCAGCTGTTCGACTGGTACTGTGCCCGGCCGGAGGAACTCCCCCGCGGGTTCCGCGGCCGTGCGGAACTCTTCGGTGTCCGGCGGAGCGTCGCCGATTACATCGCGGGCATGACCGACCGGTATCTGGAACTCGACCACCGTCGGCGGTTGGGAACCGGCTGACCGCTCCCCTCACGCGGCGAAGTGTCGCCGGCACGACCGGCACAACCTGCCCCCGCACGTTGGCGTGGTAGGATCGAGTGGTTCCGCACCGAGATTCACCCCCCCGATCCATTCACCCACCCCATGGCACTCCTCATCCTCCGCGCGATCTTCTTCATGGTGGCCATGGGGATCGCGGTCCTGATCTTCAACTCGGACGGGATGAAGGAGGGCCCATCGTGGGTGCCGTGGGCCGTGCTGCTGGGAATGGCAGCCGTCCCCCTGACCGTGATCGGCCTCGACGCGTCGATCAAGCGGAAGGATCTGACGGTGATCACGGCCGTCTACTTCGGGCTCCTCGTCGGGGTGTTCCTCACCTACATCGCGATTCTGGCGCTGATGCCGATCATCCCCCAACCCCCGCGCAGCCCC
>CANGIH010000222.1 GCA_947453875.1 Planctomycetaceae bacterium
AGCCATGGATGGCGGAGCGCAGGCGGGTCCGAGCGAGTGGAGGCCACGAAGGCCGAAGCGAGCGTCCGGCGACGGGACGCGGGCGACCCCGAAGCTCCGTTTGAGCCCGTACCGAAGAAGTCCAGCGAGCCCCGGACCTGTGGGCGATTCATCGGCGTTGGCAGGAAAGAGAACGCCCCCGGCCCCCGAAGCAACGCTCGAGCTTGCCCCAGAATCCAAACGTCGTTCACCGCAGTAAGATTTGAACTGAAGCGGCCGTTGATGTGCCGCGTCGCGTTTCCACCTCGAGCCGATCGATGCCCCTTCCCCCGCGCCGTTCGTCGCTCCGTCGCCAGCTGGTCCTGCCAGTGGTGGGGCTGCTGTTGGCCGGGGTGCTCGCCAATGTCGCCTTCGCCTCGTGGCTCGCCGCGCGGCGGGCCGCCGACGTCGCCCGGCAGCGCGAGCGGCAGGTGGTTGAGACGCTCACCGCCTCGCGCGTCACGCTCACGCTCCCCGTCCTCGAAACACTCGCCCGCCTCACCGACAGCCGGTTCGTCGTCTGGAATCCGGTCGACGGCGCTGTTGGGGCGACGACGCTTGCATCGGAGGAACGCGACGAGCTTGCCAATGCGGGGATCGGCTCGGCGATCGACCGGGGCGCGACGACGCTCGGCGGGCAGGCGTTCCGGGTGGCGACGGTGCGATCGGGGAGTGTGCGGCCGGAGACGGTCGTCGTCCTCACGCCGCAGCGGTCGATCGTCTCGCTCGCCCTCGAGTCCTCTTGGCCGCAGCTCGCCGTCGCCGCCAGCACCCTCGCCTTCCTCATCCCCGCCACACTTGCAGCCACCGGCATGCTTTCCCGCCGCATCGGCGCGGTCGAGCGCCGTGTCGCCGCCATCGCCGCGGGGGAGTTTGGTGCTCGGGCCGGGGAACCGGGGGAGGATGCGAAGCGCCTGACGATCGACGACGAGATAGGCAGGCTCCACCATGGCGTGGAGCGGATGAGCGAGCAACTCGGCCAGCTCCGGGCCCGTCTCCTCGCCGGCGAGCGGGAGCGGCTTCTCGGCCAGCTCGCCGCCGGGTTTGCCCACGAGCTCCGCAACGCCGTCACCGGTGCACGCCTCGCAATCGATCTCCACCGCAGCCGCTGTTCGCAAGTCAGCGCGGATGGAAGCCTCGGGGTGGCGATCAAACAGCTTGCGGTCGTCGAGGAGGAGGTCCGTGGCCTGCTCGCCCTCGGGAAGCGCACCGAGTCGGTGCCAGAGCCACTCACCGTCGACAATCTGTTCACCGAAGTGGCCGACCTCGTCTCGCCGCGCTGCCAGCATGGTGGAACGACGCTCGAGGTCGAGACGCCGACCGGGATCACCATTGTCGGCCGGCGCGACAACCTTCGGGCGGCCCTGCTCAACCTCGTCGTCAATGCGATCGATGCCGCCGGACGTGGGGGGACGGTCCGTCTCGAGGCCCGCGCCTCTGGGCCAGACGTGCGACTTTCGGTCGCTGACACCGGCCCCGGCCCCCCGGGGCAGTTGGCCACGACGCTCACCGAGCCGTTCGTGACGGGGAAGCCGGAGGGGATCGGCCTCGGCCTGGCGATCGTCACCGCGGTGGCCGAGGAGCATGGCGGCGGGCTCGAATGGGGGAGAGCCGACAGCCGCACCTGGTTCACCATCGTGCTTCCTGCTGGCGCGGTGTCGCCCGGCTCCCCCGCCCACCACACACAAGCCACCATCAACCCATGAGCCGCATTCTCATCGTCGACGACGAGCCCGCGATCGGCTGGAGCCTCGGAGAGCTCCTCGACGACCGGGGGCACTTCGTGAAGATCGCCGCGAGCGCCGAGGAGGCACTCGAGATCTGCCGGCACTTTCCCCCTGAGCTGCTTCTGCTCGATGTCCGTCTCCCCGGCCGCGACGGGCTCTCGGCGATCCCCGACTTCCGCGCGCTCGTTGCAACCGCCCCGATCGTCGTGATGACGGCCTTTGGCGACCTCGACACGGCCGTCCGGGCGGTCGAGGCCGGTGCCGCCGAATATCTCGTCAAGCCGTTCGATTCGACGCAGGTGACGGCGATCGTCGATCGGCTCCTTGAGCGGAGCGCCACGGCCGCGGCGTCGGCTCCGCCTCCCGGTGGCCTTGTCGGCAGTTCGGCCGTGATGCAGCGAGTCTTCGCGCGGGTGGCGCTTGCCGCCTCGAGCGAGCTGCCGGTGCTCATCACCGGCGCCACCGGCACAGGCAAGGAGCTCGCCGCCCGCGCCATCCATGCCCACTCGGCCAGACGCGCGGGGGCGCTTGTGCCGGTGAACCTCGCCGCGCTGCCGCCGGCGCTGATCGAGGAAGAGCTCTTCGGGCATTCCAAAGGGGCATTCAGCGGGGCGACCGCGCGAGACGGCGCCTTTGCCCGCGCCGATGGGGGGACGCTCTTTCTCGACGAGGTGGGGGACGCGGCGCCGGAGGTCCAAGCCCGGCTGCTGCGGGTGCTCGAGGCGAGGGAAATCCTCCCGCTCGGCGCCACCGCCCCGTGCCCCGTCGACGTCCGCGTCATCGCTGCCACCAATCGCGATCTCGCCGCCGATGTGGCCGTCGGTCGGTTCCGAACCGATCTCCTCCACCGGCTGCGTGTCTTCACCGTCGAGATGCCGGCACTCGCCGAGCGGCTCGACGACCTCCCGGCGCTCGTCTCCCATTTCCTCACTGGCAGCCCGGGGTGTGGCCCGCTGCAGGCAGCCTCCGAGGCCTTTCTCGACGCCGTCGTTGACCGCCCCTGGCCGGGCAACGTCCGCGAATTGAAGGCGGCGGTCGACGTCGCCGCGGTGCTCGCCCGCGGCGGCACACTCAGGCCTGAGCATCTTCCCCCGCCACTGCCGGGAGGCGTTACCGTCAGCGGCACCGCGGCCCCGACCGGCGAGGGACTTTTCACGGCCAACGCCCGTCTCCAGCAGGCGGTCCGCGCCTGGGTGGGGGCGCAGATCGGCGCTGGCACGCCCCGCGAGGGCTGGCTGCACGAGGATTTTCTGAAGGTTGCCGAGGCTGCGCTGACCAGCGAGGTGCTTGCCCGCACCGACGGCAACCGCACCGCCGCGGCGAAGATCCTCGGTCTCGACCGCTCCACCCTCCGCGGCAAGCTCCCGCGGGAATAGTGGGACAAGAAGCCGCGCGGGGAATGGTTCGCCACGGTGGGGGAAAGTTCCGCCGCCGCCGCATTTCCCCAGGCGCATCGCCGATGATGGGGGATGTTCGGCTCCCGGTGGTTTGTTCCTCCAAACTCATTCCCGCCATCATGCCCCAGGCCGCCCACCACGATCGTCGCCCCCCGCGCGCCTTCACGCTCGTCGAGCTCCTCGTCGTCATCGCCATCATCGGCACGCTCGTCGGCCTCCTCCTGCCGGCCGTCCAGGCGGCCCGCGAGGCGGCAAGGCGGGTGCAGTGCAGCAATCATCTCAAGCAGCTCGCGCTCGCCTTCCAGAACTACGAGTCGGCGAAGAAGCAGCTTCCGCTGGCTTACACCAATCCCAACGGGGCGACGAAGTTCCATTCGTGGGCGCCGTTTCTTCTTCCCTTCGTCGAGGAAGCGAACCTCGTCAGCCAGTACACGCTCGCGACTGAGTGGTGGAAGAGCCCCAACCGCGAGATCGTCATCAACCAGCTCGCCGTCGTCCAATGTCCGTCGACCCCCTCCTTCAACCGGATCCAGGACAAGCCCGAGACGACGCCCCCCAACAAGACCGGCGCCTGTGGCGACTACTTTCCACCGACCGGTGTCCATCCGGTCGACGCCAATGGATTCCTCGCCCCCGACGAGAAGGTGACAGGCGACACGCGCGGCGTCGTCTGCTGGTGGAGCGACGGCACGAAGGTTACGGTCGCCGGACTCAACAACGGCGGGCCCGCCAACACGTCCAATCGCTTCAAGGACGTTATCGATGGTCTCTCGAAGACGATCCTGATGGCGGAGTGTGCCGGTCGCGAGGATGTCTACCGGGCAAGGAAGAAGTATCCGGTCGACTACACCGGCGCTTCGGGGAAGAAGATCCGGGCCCGCGGCGGCGCCTGGGCGACGACCGACAACGCCTACATGATCGGCTCGGTGAAGCCGTGGGACGCGTCGTTCGGCGACATCCCCAACTCGCCTCGGATCAACTCCTCGAACGAATGGGGGCATGCCTTCTACGCCTTCCATCCGCAGGGAACGAACGTCGCCATGGCTGATGGCTCGATCCAATTCCTCGCCGACGACACGCCGCTGCGGCTCCTCTGCTCGCTCGTGACGCGGGCCGGCGGCGAGACGGCCGCAGCGCCGTGAGCGCCCACTGAACTGGGAACGTGGCTCGTCGCCCGCAAGCGGGCAGCAAAGCCCAAGGCGCCATGCCTGACGCAGCGCGCGAGGGGTCGCCCGTGCTCCGAGAGCCGGCGTTGCCGGCCAGCGGAGCCATGGATGGCGGAGCGCAGACGGCATCGAGTGAGCGGAGGCCAGGATGGCCGGAGCGAACGTCCGGCGACGGGGCACGGGCGCCCCCGAAGCCTCGTTTGAGCCCCTATCGGTTGGCCCTCTTGGTAGCGGGCCTGTGGGTGGTTGGTCGGCGGGGCCGGCAAAAGTTTCGTCGTTCTTACGGTGCCCCGTCACTCCTCAACCGTTCGCCGATCCCCGCCTCGCCTGCGCGGTGGCAGAAACGCTGAACGTGAAACGCCGATTGGACCCGACGGCCATCGCGAAACGAAACCGGCCCGGCGGGAATCGAGCCCCGCCGGGCCGGTCTGGCATTCGTGGCGTGAGACAAGCGCCGGCTTACGGCTGCTCAGGAAGCCGCCCCGTCTCGACCGCCGGCGTCGGGCCGGTGCAGGCCCGCATGAAGGCGACAAGGTCGGCCTTCTCCTGGGCGGTCAGCTTGAGGGGCTTGATCTTGTCGGAGAGGTTCGGGTTGGCATGGCCCCCCTTGTCGTACCACTCCACCACTTCCTCGAGCGTGGCCACGGATCCGTCGTGCATGTAGGGGGCGGTGAGGGCGACATTCCGCACCGTCGGCGTCTTGAAGGCCCCCTTGTCCTTGGGGTCCTTGGAGACGACGAACCGGCCGA
>CANGIH010000223.1 GCA_947453875.1 Planctomycetaceae bacterium
CTCGCGCGAGTCGGCCCTCGCGTTCATCACGCCGTCGCGCGATGGCAAGCCGGCCCGGACCGCCCGCCCGGCCCCGCCGCCGTTTGTGGTCGATGCGGGGCTCGTCGCCGAGGGGAAGCAGGCCTTTGCAGCGCACGGCTGCGCCAATTGTCATCGCCTCGACGGCGCCGAGCCGGTCGCCTTGAAGACGGCCGACCTGCCGCAACTGAAAACGCTCGCAGGGAAAGACGGCGCTGGAAATCACACCGGTTGCCTTGGCCAGACGTCCGCCACGAAGGGAGCGCCCCTCTATGGGCTCGACGACGTGCAGCGGGAAGCGATCGGCGCGGCGCTTGCGTTCCTTGCCTCTCCGGCCGCTTCTGAAGCACCGGCACGCGAGCGGGCGATTTCTCGGTCGCTCACGAGCCTCAACTGCCTCGCCTGTCATGTCCGCGACGGAAAGGGGGGAGCGATCCCCGCGGTGGCGATCCTCGACGACGATGGCGAGCCGACCCTGAAAGATCCCGCCCGCGATGCCCTGTTCACCGGCCCGATCCCGGAGATGGGAGAAGAGGGGCGGCTGCCGCCGATGCTCGACGGGGTCGGCGACAAACTGCGGCGCGAGTTTCTCGACGAGGTGCTCGAGAAGGGGGGCGTCGATCGCCGGGCTACGATGCATACGCTGATGCCGAAGTGGCACGGCGATGTCGCGAAGCCCCTGGCAACGCTCCTAACCGATGATCCGAAAACCGACATCGGTATTCCGGCGATCGCCGGCCACGCCGAAGCGGAGATCGTCGACAAGGGGCGAGATCTCGTCGGCTCGAAGGGGCTTGGCTGTATCAAGTGCCATGCCTTCGCCGGCGACCGTGGCCAGGGGCTCGGCGCCATCGATATGACGCGCTTCCCCAAGCGCCTCCGGCACCAGTGGTATCTGGCCTACGTGGAAAACCCGCAACGCTTCCGCCCCGGCACGCGGATGCCCGCCGCCTGGCCGGAAGGGAAGGTCTTCTATCCTGACATCCTCTCCGGCGACGCCGGCAATCAGATTGAATCGGTGTGGCGGTATGTGTCGCTTGCCAAGCCGCGGCCGCCGGTCGGCCTGGGGAACGATCCGATCGAACTTATCGCCACCGACAAGCCGGTGATCTATCGCAACTTCATCGAAGGGGCCGGGCCCCGCGCCATCGGCATCGGCTTTCCGGAACGGGTCAACATCGCCTGGGACGCCGAGGCGTTTCGACTGGCGCTGGCCTGGAAGGGCTCGTTCATCGACGCCCGTCGCCACTGGAGCGGCCGCGGCGAGGGCTTTCAGCCACCGATGGGGGATGCCGTCTTCACCCCCGACGCGGGGCCCTGCGTGGCGATCCTCTCCGCGATCGACGCCCCTTGGCCAGCGGAGGCTGTGCGCAAACGCGGCGGACGGTTCGGCGGCTACGCCCTCGACGACAAGGGGCGGCCGACGTTCCGCTGGTCACTCCCGGCGGACAAGCTCGCCGTCCGCGAAACGATCGGCGGCGATTCCGTCGGCAACCCGGTTGTGAAGCGGGCCGTGACCGTCGAACGGAATGCAGGTGCGCTCGAGGGCCTCGTCTTCCGCGCCGCCGTCGCCGACGCGATCGAGCCGGAGCTCGACGGCTGGTGGCGCGTCGCCGGGTTTTGGCGGGTGCGCGTGATCGGGGCGGGCGTCGGGCCGGCCACGGTCGTGACGATCGACGGCACGAAAGAACTGCGCTATTCCGTGAAGTCCCCGGTCGAGACCGCCACCGAGGCCCGCGTCAGCTTGCAGGAGGAACTCTCATGGTGATTTTTGATGTGCGCCGCGTCGCGATGCGACGCAGCGGGGCGTTGATGGGCTATGCCTGCCTGGCCATGCTCCTTTCGATCATCGCCACGGCCCCCGCGCGCGCCGCTGAGCCTCTCAAGAAGCCGACTGAGGCCGACTTTTACAAAATCGAACAACTGAAAATCCCGCCGGATGCCTTTCTCGAAGTGGGGGCACTCGAGTGGCTCCCCGACAACAAGCTCGCCGTCGCCAGCCGGCGGGGGGAGATCTGGATCGTCAGCGACCCTGCGGGGGAGGCGCCGACTTGGACGCGCTTTGCTCATGGGCTCCACGAGGTGCTGGGGCTCGCCTGGAAGGATGGCTGGCTCTATGCGACGCAGCGGCCGGAAGTGAGCCGGCTCAAGGACACCGACGGCGACGGCGAGGCGGACGAAATGGAGACCGTCGCCGATGGTTGGGGGGTGTCGGGGGACTACCACGAATACGCGTTCGGATCGAAGTTCGACGCCGAAGGGAATCTGTGGGTCGTGCTCTGCCTGACGGGGAGCTTTTCGAGCGAGGTGCCGTTTCGCGGCTGGGCGATGCGTGTCACCCCCGACGGCCGCACGATCCCCACCACCTCCGGCGTCCGGTCCCCCGGTGGGATCGGCTTTGATTGCGCAGGGAAGGTTCTCTACACCGACAACCAAGGGCCGTGGAACGGTTCGTGTGCGCTCAAGGAACTGCGGCCGGGGGAGTTTGTCGGCCATCCGGGCGGATTCAAGTGGTATGACCTCGCGCCCGAGATGGGGCCGAAGCCGACCGAGCCGAAGAGCGGCAGCCGGTGGGCGGAGGAGATGAAGCGGATTCCGGAATACCGCCCGGCCGTCGTCGTCTTCCCCTACGATATGATGGGGAAGAGTGCGGCTGGGGTGGTGTGCGATGCGACCGAGGGGAAGTTCGGCCCGTTTGCCGGGCAGGTGTTCGTCACCGATCAGTCGCATTCGTTCCTCATGCGCTGCAGCCTCGAGACGATCGACGGCATCACGCAGGGGGCCTGCTTTCCCTTCCGCGAGGGCTTTGGGAGCGGATCGCTCGCCGTCCAATTCGCCCCCGACGGATCGCTCTATGTCGGCGGCACCAACCGCGGCTGGGGCTCGCGTGGCGGCGGCGACTACGCGCTCGAGCGGCTCGTCTACACCGGCAAGCTGCCGTTCGAGATCCGCGCCATGAAAGCGCTCTCCGATGGCTTTGAACTCGAGTTCACAAGCCCGGTCGACAAGGCCACGGCGGCCGATCTGAAAAGCTATGCGGCGCGCGGCTTCACCTACATTTATCAGGCCGACTACGGCAGCCCGATCGTCGACGAGGCGCCGTGCGAGATCGTCAAGGCGACACCGAGCGCCGATGGCTTGAAGGTGCGCCTCGAGATGACGAACCTCCGCGAGGGAGTGATCCACGAGCTCAAGTGTCCCGGCGTGCGGAGCGCTCCTGCGGGCGACGTCGCCGCCGGCCTTCCCCTCCTCCACGACACCGGCTGGTACACGCTCAACCGCCGGCCGAAGTGACGGGCGCGCCTCGAATCCCTTGTGGCCGTGCCGTCGACGGCGGTAGGCTCGCTTGGAATGCCGTCGACTGCTCTCTGGCTCTGGGGAATGACGCGATGGAATCCGAAGTGGCGAGGTTCATCGTCGACGGGCTTGTCAAACAGGGCTCCGCGGAGGGGACCCACGCCGAAATCTCGGTGCGAACGCTCTCGGCTCTCGGCTTGGATTCTCTCGATTTTCTTGAGCTCCTCAATGAGATCGAGGAGAGATTCGACATTCGGATCGAGGACGACGCCGTCACGGCGTCGAGCACGGTGAGCGACCTGATCAGGTTCGTCGAAGCCAAGGTGGCCGCCCGGGCGTCGAAATCCCCGGTCGATCGCGCCTGACTTTGGTATTCCGAGTCGACGACCGTGCGATAGAGTGTCACGATGAACTATCTCCAGTTGCTTGACACGATCCGCTCAGTGACGGGCAGGCGACGTTTCGACAGGTTTCCAGCCATCCAGCCGCCTGTGACGGTGTTTCGACGTGATGGGGATGGGCCGTCGACGTTCGTGGTGGTCGACGCCGGGCAGGCCAAGGCGGTGCTGCAGTCGCCCTGCTACCGGCAATTCGACTTTCTCGCGCAAATCCTCACCATTGCCAAGCCGGATCGCACCCGATGGATCCGCCGGTTCTGTGACATCGGCCTGATCATGATCGATGGCCCGGAGCACGAGCGCCGGCGATGCTCGATGCAGCGATCGCTGGATCGCTGTGCCGCAGGCGTCAGGGCGATCTCCGCAGATGACATGATGGCCGTTGTCGAGGAGGGCTTGGCCGCCGAGTCCTGCACGTCGGCGACCGTCGCCGCCCGGTTGGTGACGGTGTTGTTTTCGAGGGCGATCTCCGCGATTACGGGCAAGCCTGTGGAACTGCCGGTCCGGGATCTGCTTGCCATCGATTTCTTCAGGCCGTTTCCCACCCTCTCGTCGCTCGCAGGGTGCGACGAATCGATCGACCGCTGCTGTCGGTCGATCGACGTCGAGTCGCTCGACGAAGGGGATCAGGCGGCGGTGCTCTCCCTGCTGGTCATGGGCGTCAGCCCGATGCACGCGCTGCTGACAACGCTCGTGAACGTCTACGCGACAGCCCGGCGCGAGGGGCTTGCCGCCGACGACGCTGCCAAACGCACGTCGGGGTTTGATGCGACTACGATCGTGCCAACGAACTTCGTGATGCGGGCTTGTGTTGGCGCCGACACGCTCGGAGGCGAGGCGGTCGAGCCGGGGGATGTCGTCTACCTGTTTCTGGGATCGGCATCGGGCTGCCCGTTCTCCCGGCTGACGAGCCTGCCGTTCGGTGCCGGCTCCCATTACTGCAGCGGCGCCGCTCTCACGCAGGTGATGATGAAGTGCGTTCGATCCGTTCTCGGCCGCATGCAGGCCGATTGCAGCCGGATCAGCCCGGCGCCAGAAGTCGAGGGAAAGGCCTCAGCGTTCCTGGTGTTTGCGACGGACAGCTGACTAGGTCAGCTCGCATTCGTCGGCTGCTTTGCCGCGGCCCATACGCCAGGGGAAAAACGAACCTGTTCTGGGTGTCGTTCGAGCAAGGGCCGCCAGATCGTGAGGCAATGCCTGGCGAGCGGCTCAAAGGCGAGGATGTCGGAGGAGCGGGCCGGGGCGCTTGCGGGTTCGCCGAACGACAGATGGAATCGCCAGGGTGTCTCCTGCCAGCAGACGGCGGGGATGACGCTTGCTTCCGCCAA
>CANGIH010000224.1 GCA_947453875.1 Planctomycetaceae bacterium
AGATGGCAAGCGCGATGCAGACGGCAGCCGGCATCGACAGAAGAGGCCGGGACATGGGCGATGGCTCCGGGGAGGAAACGGGGGCGACGGATCGGACCATTCACTCGATGCCACTCACTCGATCCGGTAGAGGTGCCCTTCGGTGCGAAGGAAAAAAGCTCCTTCGGCCGGTGCCAGCGACGCGAGGACCTGCTCCCCCATGTCGCTCGTGCCGAGCTCGCGGTATTCGGCAGGATCGGCGGCAAACGCCGTGCAGACCCCCTGCTCGCTGACGATCCAGAGGGTGCCCCCGGCATGAACGAGCGAGGAGGAGAAGTTGCCCCCGAGCCGGTGACGCCAGTGGAGCTTCCCCGTGGCGGCGTCGCGGCAGGAGGCGATGCCGTTGTCGGCGACGAGATAGATCGAGTCGCCGACGACCACCGGCGAGGGGTTGTGGGGGATGTTGTCGTCGGTCTTCCAGGCGACGTGGGTGTCGGTGACATCGCCGCTGCCATCGGGGCGGATGGCGAGCAGCTCCGCCGGCCCGTCGTAGCCGGTGCAGACAAACACGAATCCGTGGGAGAACACCGGCCGCGGCACGACCGACCACTTGTTCGAATACCGCACGCGCCACAGCTCCTTGCCGGTGTCGGCGTCATAGCTGCAGACCATGTGGCCGGCGGGGCTGACGATCTGCCTGCGGCCACCGGCATCGACCAGCAACGGCGTGCAGAACGACCACTTCGGATCGGGCATCTCCGGGCGGGCTGTTTTCCAGGCCAGGGCGCCGGTGCCCCGGTCGAGGGCGGCGATGAACGGATCGGCGACGCCGTCAGCGGTGAAGGCAAGCCGATCGCCGACGAAGATCGGCGAGCTCCCCGCCCCGTGCTGCGGATCGTAGCGGAGCGAGTCGTTCGACCACACGACGGCCCCATCGCGGTCGACGGCCGCGGTGCCATCGGGGCCGAAGTGGAAGAACACATGCCGGCCGTCGGTGATCGCCGAGGGGCTCGCGAAGCTGTTCTTCGTGTGGCTCTTCGCCGTCGTCATATCCTTGGAGAAAAGCTCCTTGTCCCAGAGCATCTTGCCGCTGGAGGCATCGACGCACAGTGCCCGCAGCGACTGCTTCGCCGGGGGCGTTTCGCCCGACGCCACGGCGGTGGTGAGGAACACGCGCCCCCCATCGACGATCGGCGTCGACCATCCCTTCCCCGGCAGCGGCACCTTGAAGCGGACGCGATCGGTGGGGGAGAAGGACGTCGGCAGGTCGGCGGTGGTGGAGAGGCCCTGCCCGGTCGGCCCGCGGAAGTCGGTCCATTCCTCGCCCGGGGCCCAGCCGGCCGAGGCGATGCAAAGGGCGGCAACGAACAGGCAGACGCGGCCCGGCGCGCGGAGTGGCGAGCGCATGAATCCCCCCGAATGAAGGTGAACGGAACAGGGGAGATTGTAGCGGCCGGGCCGGCGGTGCGTCGCGGCGTGTCAGGCCATCGAGTGGATGCCGATGCGGTTGCCGTCGGGATCACGGACGAGGGCGATGAAGCCGAAGGGGGGAATCGCCGATTTCGGCTTGATGCTCGTCCCCCCTGCCCCGATCGCCCGGGCATGCTCCACCGCGCAGTCCTCCGAACTGAAATAGACGATCACCGAGTTGCCGCCGCTGTCGACGCCATCCATTTTCACCAGGGCGCCGGGGGCGCCGGTCCCATCCGGGTGCCCCGCGAAGGCCCAGATCTCCGGGCCCTCCATCGACAGTTGGACGAACGTCGTGGCAAACACCTGCTCGTAGAAAGCCTTCGCCCTGGGCATGTCCTGGACATGGATCTCAAACCAGCGGACAGGGTTGGCAGGGGCCGGCATGGTGGCGCTCACGGAGGGGCTGGGAGAGAGGAGTCGATGCCGGCAAGACGCATGAAAGCCCCAAGGCATGCATGCGCGGCGATCCTCGACAGCCTATCTCCCCCCGCGGCGGTGAGAAAACAGCGATCCCCGAGCGACTCTGATCAGGCGTCGGAATCAGGAGCCGGTCAGGCGACCTGATCAGGAGCATGAAAAGCCCAAGATGCCCCGGCCTGGGTGTGTTATGGCGGAGAACACACCCAGACCGGCGGGGCACCCTTCTGGCTTCACATTTCCCAGGGGCATCCCCGGGGATTCGGATCAGGTGAGGTGGTAGGCCGACTCCCCATGCTCCGCGATGTCGAGGCCTTCCGACTGGGCCATGGGATGGACCGTGAACCCGATCGTCTTGTCGATGAGGATGCCGAGAACGAGCGTGCAGAGGAAGGCGTAGCCGCCGCTCCAGAGCAGCCCCTCCAACTGGATCAGAAACTGCGCGGTGCCGCCCAACGCCGGACGCATGCAGAACAATCCCACCAGCAGGGCCCCGAGGGCTCCGCCGACACCGTGGACACCGACGACATCGAGCGAGTCGTCATAGCCGAGCAACGGCTTGGCTTGGACGGCGAGGAAGCAGACCACGCCACTGATGATCCCGATGATCAAGGCTGCCAGCGGGCTGACATGCCCGGCACAGGGGGTGATCGCCACAAGCCCGGCGACCATCCCGGAGGCAAAGCCCAGCGCCGTCGGCTTCCCGACTTTGAGCCACTCGACAAACATCCAAGCGCCGCTGGCGGCACTGCCGGCGATCGCCGTCGTGGCGAAGGCGAGCACGGCGACCCCACCGGCGACAGGGAGGAAATCCTTGCCGACGGCGATCGCCGAACCGGAGTTGAACCCGAACCAGCCGACCATCAGCATCGCCGCCCCGATCAGCGTCCAGCCGACGCTATGGGGGACGAACTGCGCTCCCGGATAACCCTTCCGCTTGGGAAGGATCAGCAGCAGCGCCAGCGCCGACACCCCCGCGAGCACATGGACCACCGTGCCGCCGGCGAAGTCGAGGACCCCCTTCTGAAACAGCCAGCCGTTGACGTTCCAGACCCAGTGGCAGACCGGGTTGTAGACGATCGTCGCCCAGAGCGCGACAAACACGCACCAGGCACTGAACTTCACCCGTTCGGCGACCGCCCCCACGATCAGCGCCGGCGTGATGATCGCGAACATCATCTGGAACATGGCGAACAGCAGTTCAGGCACGCCGTTGGGGGTCGCGTCAACCGTGTCGCCGCTGGTCACGATCCGCTCGTAGGCATTCGGTCCGTCGACGGTCATATCGGCGAACGACTGCATGAACACGAGGCCCGGATCCCAGCCGAGGTAGCTGTGCTTGGGAAGATCCTGACCGTCGGGCCCCTTCCCGGCGTCGAGGGCGATCGCCGAGGGGACGGCGAAGGCCATGTTGTAGCCATAGGCCACCCATTCCACCGCGACGATCGGGATGCAGACCATCACGAGCATGAACATATTGAGGACATTCTTCGCGCGGACCATGCCGCCGTAGAACAGTGCCAGCCCCGGCATCATGAAAAACACGAGCGCAGCGCTGATGAGCACCCAGGCGGTCGACCCGGTGTCGTAGGTCCCCTTGAGATGGGGCGCGCTTATGGCCAGTGGCTCGGCGGCAGCCTGGGCCCAGGCCTCGCCTCCGGTCGCCAGCGCGATCAGGAGCGCACACAGGAACGGGATCGTTCGGACCATCGATTCGATTCTTTCTAGAAAAAATGTTCTCCACCGACGTGCGACGGCCGCACCGCACGACCGCGCGACGCCGGGGAATCCGGGTGGGCACGATGCGGGCGTCAGCAGGATGTCGCACGCCCGCCGCAACACGGCAGGGAGAACAACGAAAGAACCGGCGTCCTGGCAGGCTGTCGAACAAGTCCCGCGCCGCTCGATGCGGCGGTTGATACCCCTCGCTGCGTGCGGGAGTGTCTCGGGTGGACCAAGGCCATGGAAGGCCTTGCCCACGGGCAGCCAAGGGCCGTGCAGAAAACCAGCAAGCGCATCGCTCGCCTCCAGAAGGTTGAAGCCAGGGAGCACTGAAAGGGCGTCTCCGGAACGCTGATCTTCCAGTCTGTGGGCCAATGGCCCGCGTTCCACACATGCAAATGCGATGCCGAGGCCCATCGACTCCAGAGGGAGCGCCGGGCGAGGATCGAAAGCCCTTCATTCCTCGGCGATTTCTTAGTTCCCAACCCGCGTTTCGCGAGGCTTACCCAGTGGGCGGGGAGGCTTCCAGGAAGGGCTCTGCCCGCTCTCTATGCATTCCGGTGCGTGGGACGGAGGCAGAGAGGGGCCCGGCCTGCGGGGGCGGAGAGCCGCGGCCACGCTCCCTGCAGGTGGCGGCGTGAGGGGGGGGTTACTCTGGCAGGGGGAAAGAAAGCGTCGCTGCCGGCAGGCACGGGTAAGGTAGTCCGCGGCCCAAGATGGGGTCGCCCCCGCAGGCGCGTAGGGTGGCCGCTGGATGTGCTGGGGCCGTTGTTGCCAGGGCGTGGAACCGAGGACGACGATGAGTGGTGATGATCCCCGGGCCAGGCAGGGCGCGCGGCCGGCGCGGAGCTACGACTTCATCGTCTGCGGATCGGGCTCGAGCGGATCGGTCGTGGCGCGCCGTCTCGCCGAAAACCGGGACGTGAGCGTGCTCCTCCTCGAGGCGGGAGGGAGCGACAACCACCCGGAGATTCTCGAGCCGGGCAGGTGGACCGCGAATCTCGGCAGCGAGCGCGACTGGAATTTCCTCGCCGAGCCGAGTCCCGACGTGAACGGCCGCTCCGTGCCGATGGACATGGGGAAGGTGCTTGGGGGGGGCTCGAGCATCAATGCGATGACCTGGGCGCGTGGGCACCAGAGCGACTGGGATTTCCTTGCGTCCGAATCGGGAGACGAGGCCTGGGGCCATGCCTCGGTCCTCGGCATCTACAAGCAGATCGAGGACTGGCACGGCAGCCCCGACCCGGCCCACCGCGGCACCGGCGGGCCGATGTTCGTCGCCCCCTCCCCCGCGCCCCATCCCCTCGTCGCGGCCCTCCTCGACGGCGCCCGGTCGGTCGGGATTTCAACCTTCGAAAGCCCCAATGGCCGGATGATGGAGGGCTCAGGGGGAGCGGCGTCCCGCGACATGATCGTCCGCGATGGCGTCCGGCAA
>CANGIH010000225.1 GCA_947453875.1 Planctomycetaceae bacterium
GCTGAGCTACAGCCCCACGACCATCCTACAAGGGGTGGCGGGGCAGGCAACGGCATCGTGAAACGGCCGAAAACAGCGGGTGAAGGTTCGATTCGCCGGGGAAACCTGTCAGGCTTTGGTCGATTCGCTCGGCAGCTTGGCCGCAGCCCATGCCTTGAAACCTCCCACCAGATCGCGGGTGTCCTTCCGCCCCAGCTTCTGCAGCAGGCTGGCGGCGATCGCCGAACGGTAGCCCCCTTCGCAATGAACGACGACCGGCCTGCCCGGGGGCAGCTCGCCCGCTCGCTCCTCGAGGTGTGGCAGCGGGATGTTCACGCTGCCGGGCACGAATCCGCCCGCATGCTCGGCCGCACTCCGCACATCGACAACCACCGGCACGGGGCCGGCATCGGCTCTCCGGCCAGCGAGCCACTCGGCCAGGGCCGGTGCGGTGATCCGCTCCGTCCGCTCGAGAAGGTCCTCTCGGTGCACAAGCGCGCCCATTCCTCCGGCGAGATACCCGCCGACGTTGTCGAAGCCGATGCGACCCAATCGCATGACGGCCTCTTCCTCCCCCCCCGCCCCGGTGATCAGGACGATCGGCTGGTCATGGCTGAGAACAGAGCCACACCAGGTGGCGTATTTGCCCGCCAGACCGATATTCACCGCCCCCCGCAGATGCCCCCCCTCGAAGTCGATCCCATCCCGGACATCGAGAAGCTGGGCCCCCTCCTTCTCCATCCGGATCACCTCCTCGAGAGGCAGGGCATGGAGGGTGCTCCGCATCGAGCTCTCGAGCGACGGGCGCTCCTTGCGATTGAGGATCGCGTCGTGGACGAAATACTCGGGAGCCTCAGGCTGGTCGGCCGTGACGATGCTCTTGAAGGCCTCGCGACTCATCGGCTGAAGGGCATAGTTGAATTGCTTCTGCTCGCCGATCGTGGAGACGGTCTCCTTCGAGAGCGCCTTGCCGCACATGCTGCCTGCCCCGTGTGCGGGATAGACCAGCGTGGCATCGGGGAGTGTGACGAGCTTGTGGGTGATGCTGTCATAGAGCATGTCGGCGAGTTCGTCGGCCGTGACACCGATGCTCGCGAGCAGATCGGGGCGGCCGACGTCGCCGATGAAGAGGGTGTCGCCGGTGAGCACCGCCTGCGGCGTCGTTCGGCTCTGGGCAAGGTCGTAGACGAGGATCGAGATCCCCTCCGGGGTGTGCCCCGGCGTCTCGAGGACCTCCAATCGCACGTCGCCGAATTCGACAGCCTCGCCGCCGCCCATCTTCACGCAGGCGAATTCGGGCTCGGCCCGCGCTCCCAGCCGGATCGTCGCGCCGGCGCGGTCACGCAGCTCGATGTGCCCGGAGATGAAGTCGGCATGAAAGTGGGTGAGGAAGACATGCTTGATGGTGCAGCCCCCCGCTTGGGCATCGCGGAGGTACTGATCGATGTCACGCTGCGGATCGACGACCGCTGCGGTCTTCGAACGCTCGTCCAAGATCATGTAGGACGCGTGCGACAGGCAGGCGAGGTAATACTGCTGGATCTTCATGGCTGGCCTGATCCTGTGGTGCGAGGTGTGGAGCAGCAGCCGCATGGCAGGCTGTGGATATAGGGCACCGCCGCCGGACGAGGCGGCAGACGCACCCTGAAGACGTTGGCTTTCTGGCCGGCCCGAGCGGAAAAAGGTCTGGGATGACTTGTTCCACGTGCAGTCAGCGGCCCTTGGCAGTGGGGAAGCCGGCTTTGACCAGCGCCGGGTAGCCGGGCTTCAGGGGCCGCACGTCGAAGCCCTGACGGGCGAGGATGTCGGCGGCGTCGAGGCACCTGCCGCCGGCGAAACAGTGGAGATAGATGGGCTTGTCGCGGGGGAGGATCTTGGCGAGTTCGGCGGGAGGCAGCCCGTTCTCGAGCTCGCTCAACGGCAGCAGGCCAGCCCCCGCCACATGCCCCTGTTCCCACTCCTCCGGCTCGCGGACATCGATCAGCACCGCCTGCTTCGCCGCCACCGCCGCCTTGACGGTGTCGAGGGAATCCTTCGTGTGCTCCGCGGCCATGGCCGGCGCTGCGACCGACAGGGCGATCGCAGCCACAAGCGCCGTGGTGCAACGGGCTCCGGTGCCCCCTGCCTGATTCCATGGCATCCTCGCGATCACCATCGCCATCCCGCAGGTGTCGGTGATCCCGGCGAAGACAAGCCCGGCCCCGATGAACCCAGCCAACCCGATGCCGACCATGTTCCACGGTGCAGGAGCGAATGCCCCAAGCGCGGCACCAAGTGCGACGATCGCTCCGGCACAGATCCGCACCTGGCGCTCGAGCGACATCACCTTCCGGCCGCGGACGACCGGCACCCCGGCCGCCTCGCAGGCCGCCGTGCCCCCCTCGACGCTGACGACGTTCGAAATCCCGGCGGCGATCAGCTTCTCGCACGCTTTCTGGCTGCGCCCCCCCGACTTGCAGACGAAGTAGATCGGCGTCCCCTCGATGACCTCGGCGGACAATTGCTTGGGATCGAGGCGATCGAGCGGAAGGTTGCGGGCCCCGTCGACGTGCACCTCGCCAAACTCGGCCGGAGTGCGGACGTCGATCAGCGTGACGGAGTCTCCACGACGACGGAGATCGGCCAGGTGGCTCGGGGAGATCGTGGCAATCATGGAATGTCCTCCGGGGAGAAACGAAGCGGCGTGGACGGGTCGAAGCGTCGTTACACAACGGCGTTTCAGTGGACGTCAAGACGGCGGATCCGAACATCCGAAACGCCCGACAATTCTTACGAAGGGCCCGTTTCGAGATCGCAGCCGAATGCATCCTGCGCAGCACATCGGGCAGGGGAATTCCACACCGCCAGAGGAGGGCGTGGCAGAAGATCGGGGCGGAGAACACCCCGGAAATGCCCGAGAGAGGACTTGAACCTCCACCCAGTTACCTGGACAAGAACCTGAATCTTGCGCGTCTGCCAATTCCGCCACTCGGGCAAGTGGACGCTTTCGCGACTCCGAAATGCTAGCAGGGGACGCCCCGGAAACAAGACGCCCCGGCAACCCCCGCTCCGGGCGGAATCCGCCATGGCAAGCGGGGTGGTGAATCCCCTAAAAACGGTCCCATCCGCCCCCGCCATTCATCGGAGCTTGCCATGCCCACGCAGCGTGCCGAGGTCGTGATCGTGATCCCCGCCCGGCTGTCAAGCACCCGGCTCCCACGGAAGATGCTCCTGGCGGAGACGGGGCGGACGCTCATCGAACACACCTGGCTCGCCGCGAGCCGTTCGTCGCGGGCCTCCCGGGTGGTGGTCGCCACCGACAGCGAGGAGATCGCCAATGCTGTCGAGCGGTTCGGCGGCGAGGCGGTGATGACGTCGCCCGATGCCCCGAGCGGCACCGCCCGGATTGTCGAGGCCCTGCCCCGACTCGGCGACGCGGCCTTGATCGTCAACGTGCAGGGCGACGAACCGGAACTCGCCGCCGCGGCTATCGACACCGCGATCGATCTCCTCGACCGCTGCCCCTCCGCCAGTGTCGCCACGCTCGTCACCCCGATGCGCTCGATCGACGATCTCGAAGACCCTTCCGCCGTGAAAGCCGTGCTGACCCCGTGGCGCGAGTCGACCGCGAGCCTCATCCCAGGCCCGGAGGTACCCGGCGCCTGGCGGGCGCTCTACTTCAGCCGCTCGAAGGTCCCGGCCGCGCGGGATTGGCACGACAGCCTCCTCACGGACCGGCCGCCGTACTGGTGGCAACACGTGGGGCTCTACGCCTACCGCCGGGAGGTGCTCGAATCGTGGAACGCGTTGCCCGATTCGAGGCTCGCCACGCTCGAGAGCCTCGAACAGCTGCGCCCACTCGAGGCCGGCATCGGCATCGCCGCCGCCGCCATCGATCACGCGGCCCGCGGCATCGACACGCCCCGCGACTATGCCGCCTTCGTGGCGCGCACGGCGCAGGCTTAAGGTACTGGGCCCCGCCGAGGTTGTCAGGCCTTTTCGACCGGCACGATCAACACGCTTGCCGGCACCCCCGTGAGCACCGCTTCCGACGTGCTCCCGAGCAACCAGCGAGTGACCGCATCGGAGGGGGTGCGACCGAGGAGCACCAGATTGTCGCCATGCTCGCGGACGTGGGCCCTGATCCGGTCACCGGGATTGCCCTGCGACAGCACCGGGGGCTGCCCCTGGAATGCCGCCGGCAACGACTTCTGGAAACGATCGAGCGACTTCGAAAGCACCCCCACTTCGTCGTCATGCTCCTGCTGCCAAGCTGCGGCGATTGCCTCTGTCTCGGGATTGCGGACCTTCTTCTCGAGCCACGACGGCAGCGGGCCGGCAAGGAGCGACTCCGCAATCCCGACCACCTCGCCCGACGTGTCGGCCGGCCAGCGGAGCTTTCCCGCCACCGCGGCGATGGCGGCGGCACTGGCCGGAAGGTGGCAGGCGATCGGGCGGATCGGCTGATCGGCGGCGGGAGGATTGCGGACGACGAGCACTGGCAGCGTTGAACCGTGGACAACGGCCCGCGAGACACTTCCCAGCAGCAATCGCTCGAGCGATGTCGAGTTGCTCGCCCCGACGACGACCAGATCGGCCTTCCAGCCGACGGCCGCCTCGAGAATCCCGGCGGCGGCCGATTTCGTGCTCACGATCGCCTCGACCGGCCGCGTGAACGGTTGCGGCAACCGGGCCTCCGCCTCCTCGAACAGTGCCTTGCTCGCCCCTTCGACGAGCGTCTGCCCCCAGGGCATGCGGCGTTCGAGTTCGGCCGGCGAAAAATAGATCGCCACCTCGTCAGCCCGCGGATCGACAAGTCGCCCGACGAGCGACACCGCTTCCATAGATGCGGCCGACCCATCGACACCGATCAGGACTTTCATGACGGGCTCCGCGTGGGGGTGACTCTTCGACCGGCGGCAGCGCACCGCGGGCAGGAGACCCCATTCTAGCCGATGGATCGCCCCCCCGGAGAGCGGACGGCGACCGCCCCCGCGCCGGCGGTCAACCGATCCATACCTTGGCCGGTTCCCCGGGCACCTCGCGGACCAGCCGCGGAACCGCGTA
>CANGIH010000226.1 GCA_947453875.1 Planctomycetaceae bacterium
GGCCGCTTCGACCGGCAATCTCAAGCTCGCGCTCTCCGCAGCCCGCGTCCGAGACCTCGTCCGTGACTACCTGCGATCGGCGGACGAGGCCGAACGCTCGCAGTTGAGGGAACGCCTCGCCGCGGAAGAAGCCGGTGACGCGGCGACGATCGCAGCGGTCGCGACGCAGATGCGCCCTCCTCTCGATCCCCCAGAACCGACGGCCCCCGGGCTTCACGAATTCTCATTTCCCGGCACGGATGGCCGAGCGGTGGAATGCCTTGTGCAACTCCCACCCGAATACGATCCGCACCGCCGCTACCCCGCCGTCATCACGCTCCATGCGGCCTTCACCACGCCGCTCGAGCAGATCGAATGGTGGGCCGGATCACCGGGGCCCGATGGCCGCCGCCTCGGTCAGGGAAGCCGGCACGGAATGATCGTCATCGCCCCCCGATGGACCGAGAACGGACAGACCGCCTTCGGGTACAGCGCCCGCGAACATGCCGCCGTCCTCGGAGCACTCCGCGAATCGCAACGGCGGTTCTCGATCGATTCCGACCAGGTATTCCTTTCCGGTCACTCGCTCGGCGGCGATGCGGCCTGGGACGTGGCGCTTGCCCATCCTGATCTTTGGGCCGGCCTGGTGGCGATCGCTCCCTCCGCAGGGAAATACGTGAACCATTATTGGCACAACGCCCGGACGCTTCCCATCTATCTGGTCGGTGGAGAGCTCGACAACGGGACCTTCTCCCATAACGGGATGGATCTCGACCGCTACCTCTCCAAGGGGTTCGACACCACCTATGTCGAATACAGGGGACGCGGGCACGAGCATTTCGCCGAGGAGCAATTGCGCATCTTCGATTGGCTGGGACGCCGCAAGCGGAATTTCTTCCCGACGACGATCGATGCGGTCACGATGCGTCCCTGGGACAACTTCTTCTGGTGGGTGGAGATGGCGGGCACGCCGGCAAAGACGGTCGTGCTGCCGTCACAATGGCCCCCCGGGCAGGGAGTGCGGCCGTTCTCGCTCGAGGCCAAGACGACTGCCACCAACGGCCTCAATGTCCATTGCGGTGCCGAGCGGGTGCGCATCTGGCTGTCACCGGAGCTGGTCGACTTCGCCCGACCGGTCAACGTCAGCCTCGATGGCAAGCGAATCTCCCGCGACGAGGTGGAGCCGGACATCGCCGTCCTCCTGGAGGATCTGCGGACCCGCGGCGACCGGCAGCACCCGTTCTGGGCTGTTCTCGAATCAACCCGCGGTCCTGCAACGACCCCCGCAGCACCGCGCAAGGGGAGCCCCCCTCCCTGACCGGGAGCGGAGCGGCCCCATCACGCCGCGCCACCCGAAACGACGAACGCCGGCGGGGAATCCCGCCGGCGCCTGTCAATGTCTGTCACGCCTCCGGGCCGATCAACGGCCAACGGTATCGGCCGGTTCACGCGCGACCGCTTCGGTCGCCTTCGACTCGCGCGGTAGGGCCACGCCGGCCACATACCACCCCTCGGGCACGGTCTCCATCCCCACACCGCTCGCGCCGAGATACCGCTGGATGACCTCGAACTCAGGAAGCGTGCTGCCGTCAATCCGCTGTTCGCGGACGCTCCCCTCCTTGCCGTCACCGAGCAGCCCGTTGAGAAGCTGGCCCATCAGGCTCTTCGACTTGGGCATCTCGCCCCGACGGAGCATTTCGTAGGCAGGGCGGATCGTCTCGTCCCCTCGACCGAAGCTCCGCAGGGCCGTCTCCCCGGGGAAGAGCCGGGCCAGTTCGTCGGTCACGACATCGTAGTCACCGCTGTCCACCAGCGTGCCGTCGGCCGACGTCGTCGCCAGCACCCGCTCGAGAAAGTCGCGGTGCGACGCGATCAGAAGGTGCCCGTGGGCCACCGTCACGGCGGAGTGCGGGAGGAGCTTCTCCTCCCGATCCCGGAGCTTGTTGCGCCGGCCATGCCCCGTGTCGGAATCGGCGTGTGCCGCAGGCGCCAGGCCTGGCGTCTCGATCTCGAGCTTCGGGATCGCATCGGAGCGGTCAATCAGCTCCCAGATCACATGGCCATCAAACTCCACCCGACGCATGTCCGGGTCGGTGGCCATGCTCTTGGCGACGGTCTTGGCAACCTGCTCGGGATTCGAGGTCTCGACGGCGATCACGAGTCGTTCGCTGTCGACATCGATCGGCATCGTGTGGTCGCTGACGATCGAGACACGGGTGCCCAGGCAGCCGACGAGGTCATGCTCGACGTCGATCTGCGGTCCATCTGGATCCTCCTTGAGGGAGGCGATGACGTCGTCGAACACCCCCTTCTCACCCACGACATCGTCGACGAGCGACTCCACCGAGGCGAAAGCGTTCTTCATGTCCCACTGCATCGTCATCCAGCTCGACACGTCGCGCGGAACCCAGGTGGGGGGATCGAGGCGGGCCGTGTTGGGGAACTGCAGCATCCGGGCGGCGAGCTTGTAGCGGTCGGAGGCGAAGGGCTTGCGTCCGTCGAGCGGCGGCGCGTGGATGAGCGTGTGGTGACGCAGCTCGTGCAGGCCGTCGTCGAGGACGACGACGCCACCGACCGCCTTCACGGCGTCGAAGCCCTGACGGCCGAGAATCGCCACGTAGTCGGGGCCCTTGCGCTTCTCACGGGGCGGATTGGCTGCCTGCAACGCACGGGCGAAGCCGAGCGGATCGACATACCAGCGGATTGGGGCGGCAGCGGCGGGCACCTTATCGGCACAGCGATCCGCCACGGCCTTGTAGGAGACGACGGTGGCGAGCGAATCGCTGCGGCCGGAGAGCGCTGACGCGATCTCCATGACGACGGCGGGATCGTCCCCGACGATCAGCGCCTGCGGATGCACGACGATCGCGACCCGCGTGGCATGTGCGGTTCCCGGTTCCTGCGGGATGTCGTAGACCGTCATCGTCGTGCCTCCGCCCGACGTCGACGTGGCTTTCGTCGCCTTGCGCTCGACGAGGCGCTCGCCGATCGTCTCGACGAGCCGGGCAGCGGCCTGCTCGTGACCAGTCGTGTCGACCAGGATCACGGAGGCGAGCTTCCCTGCTGACGGTTCGATCACCCCCAGCGCGATCTCTCCGCCGGGGACACTGGCGAAGTCCTCGAACGACAGCCCCAGCTTCCCCAGACGCTGCCGGCCGGCGCTGCGGGCCTGATCGCGGACTCCCTCCACGAAGGGCCGCATCTGCGGATCCTTGAGGAGCTGGCCGTAGCTGGTGTTGTCGAACCGTTCCTGGAGCCCGCGGGGATCGGGCGAGCTGATCCAGATCCGGGTGGTCGCGGGAAACACCGTCTCGCTCGGGGCGAATCCGGCGGCCCCGGCCGGGAGTGCCGTGGCGACAGAGGCCAGCGCCACCATCCACGCGGCGCATCGGACAACTCCGCGCGGTGACAAGTTCTGCCGGCGACCGGCGGTAAGGCTTCCCTGCACGACAACTCCTCCTTGAAGACACCGCCCTGGGCGCGGTGATTGGTGCGCTCCCTTTTCTTATCGTGCCAATGCCCCGCGAATCTGGACTCGCCGATCAGGAAGTGTTCGGTCGGCCATGCCGAGCTGGAGAAGCTGGGCGGCCCCGGCAAGCAATCCGGGAGACACAAGTGCCCCCGACCCTGCCAGTCAGGTGGGCGGCGCGGACAGGGAAAACCGCTCCCCGCTGCCGACGGCCCGCCCGGCAGCACCGCTCGGCGTCAGCGCCGATTCGATTCCCATCCCGACCAAGCCCGCTGCGATGGCAAGCACGAGGGCCACCGCAAGCAGAGTCTCGCCACCGCCCAGCGTCCGGGAGACCGCAGTCTCGAGCAGGCGGAGAAGCAGCGCCGTCGCCACTACCGCCGCAGTCACCCCCAAGGCCATGGCGGCACGCTCGGGAGCACCAGCCGACAACAGCGCAGCCACGAGAGGGGGCCAGCCGAGGACCGCAGCATGCATCCAGGTCGATGGAACCGCATAGGCCGGATCGGTTCCCCAGGCGAGCCGGCGGACCCACCCCGACTCGATCTTCGTCGCCATCGAGCGGAGGAGTCGGTGCCATGCGGGAGCATGATGGATGTCTGCCAGAAGCGCAGCAGGGACCGCGAGAGCCACAAAACAGCCCACCGACAGCCAGACGTCCAGAACCGCATCCTGGGGGTTGAGAAACAGCCATCCGATCATGCCGCCGAGCGCCGCTGCCATCCCCCCCCGGTACAACCACCGCCGCAGCGGTCCGGACACCATATCGCCTCTCGACGTCACGTCGCTGCTGGTTGCGGTCATCGACTGATCGCGTTGCCGGTCGATCCACAACACCGCCGCCGCAAGTGTGCCCCAGGCTCCCACGACCAGACCGAGGACGGCGAGCACGTCATCCTTCCTGTTCCTCGCGCCGATCCAAGCCAGCATCGCGGCACTGGCGGCAAGGAGGAGCGCGAGGCTCGCCGCATCAGCGGCGTTTGCCCCCCGTTTCCTCGCTGCTTCAACGGCATTCGAGGCGGCCGCCATCCCCACGAGGATCGCGAGCGTCGCCGCATTGCCCGCCGCACCGGCCGGTTCTCCCCCGGGCAGAATCGTGGCGGCGACCATGCAGGCGACCGCCCCGAGCGCGGGCCACGCCAGGCGATACGACAGCCACACCAGCGGGGCAACAAGCGTCCCGCAAGGGGGTGGCAACGGCCCGCCGATCGCAGCCACCGCAAGGCAGGCGCCGACCGACCACGCCGCGATGATGGCCGCGGGCCCGGCCGGTCCCGCAGCCAGCAACCAGGCGGCAGCGGCGGCGCCGAACATCGCCAACCATGACGCCGGACGGCGCGAGTCGATCCGAATGAGAAGCCAAGCGAGGTTCATCGTTGGAGTGGCCTCGCGCGAGAATCCGCCTGCCTGCCATCGTCGCACGTCCCCTCACCATCCGGACGGAGACAGCCCCGGAGGATGGATGCGACGGCCGTCGCGTTGGGCTGCCGGAGGACATCGTGGTGGCTGCCGGGAAGACGATACGCGGCACAATCCCCGCTTGTCAGCCCACGGAACAATTCAGCGTTCGCAGCC
>CANGIH010000227.1 GCA_947453875.1 Planctomycetaceae bacterium
AGGAAGGGAGTGACGAGTCGGCGGTCGATGCGGGGATGGTTGGAGGTGGGGCGGATGCAGCGGTCGAGGAGGCTGGCGAAGACGATGACGCCAGCGTGGTACCGGCGTCGTTCAATTCCAACTTGTGATGACCTCCCTCGCGCCGTCGAGCACCATCTGCACCGCCGACGCCACCAGGATCATCCCCATCAGCCGTTCGATCGCGGTCAGTCCGCGCGTGCCGAGGAGGTGTGCGAGTCGGGAGCCGGCCAGGAGGATCGCCGCCGAGGCCCCCCACGCTACCGTGATCGCCACGAACCATTCCCCCCGGCGTTCGGGCGCCTGGCTCGAGAGGAGGAGCACCGTCGCCATCGCCGATGGGCCGGCCACGTAGGGGATCGCCAACGGTACGACGAGCGGTTCGCCGTCGGTCTCCTCGCCGAGCGCCCCGTGCACGGCCGGGAAGACCATCTTCAGGCTGATGAGAAAGAGGACGATCCCCCCGGCGATCGTCAGGGCCGGCTGGGAGATGCCGAGTGTCCGCAGGATCGCGCGGCCGGCAAACAGAAAGAGGAGGAGGATCCCGTAGGCGATGAGGAGTTCGCGGGAGGCCACCCTGAAGCGGCGTGCCGGCTCGACGGGCCGGAGCGCCGAGAGGAAGAGGGGGATGTTGCCAAGCGGGTCCATCACGAAAAAAAGGAGGACCGCCGCGGAGAATGTCGTCATGGCTGCTGGTCTCCCCATCCGCCCCGTTTCACCCAAGGGGAGCCGGGGCCGATCGTGGGCTTTGCGGGGGTGGCTGCGGAGACCTATCCTTTTCCTGTTGTCGCTGTCAGGGGGAATTGTCGCACAGGCACCCCGGACAGTCGATTTGAGGGTGGACGATGCCCAATCCTCCCCACAGCCGACGCGGTGCAGCGGACGCGGATACGTCGTCGCGGCGCGGGCTCCTCCGCTCCTCGGGGGCCCTGCTCGGCATGGGGGCCTTGGGCGGGCTTTCGCTGCCCGAACTCCTCCGGTTGCGTGCCGAGGCCGCCACGCCTTCGGGACCTCTGCCGAAGGCCACATCGCTGATCATCGTCTACCTGTGGGGGGGCTTGAGTCACATCGACTCGCTCGATCCCAAGCCCGACGCACCGCCGGAGGTCCGGGGCGAATTCCGGCCGATCTCCACCGCCACTCCCGGCATCGCCTTCAGCGAGCACCTTCCGCTCCTTGCCCGCCACACCGAGAAGCTCGCCGTCATCCGCTCGATCCACCATGACGACGCGGCCCACGGAAGGGGCATGTATTGGAACCTCACCGGCCACAAGCCGCCGCGGGCGGGAAATATCCCGCCGCTGTCGGGCGACTGGCCGTCGATCGCGGCGATGATCTCGAAGTTGCGGCCCCCACCGGCCGATGTGCCCCCCGCCGTCCGGGTCCCCTCTCCGCTCGTCGACAATGGCACCCTTCAGGCGGGAGAGTATGGCGGCTGGCTGGGGGTGAAGTGCGAGCCGATCATCATGCGTCCCTCCGGGGGAGAGCCCTTCGCCGGGGTGTCACGTTCCCTCGGTGCCGAGACCTTCGAATTCGGCACCATCGATGCCGCGCGGGTGTCACGGCGTGAAGAACTCCGATCCCGCCTCGAACAGACACCCGGCATGGAGGCCGACTTCGCCTCGCACGACCACTTCCGATCGCTTGCCCGCAGCATGCTCCTCGGCTCGGCGGTGAGGGAGGCCCACGACATCGACCGCGAGGATCGACGCGTCCGCGACCTGTATGGCAACCACATCGGCGGCCGCAGCCTGCTGCTGGCCCGCAGGCTGACGGAGGCGGGGGTGCCGGTCGTGCAGGTCTGTTGTGCCGCGGGGGATTTGAACGGCGGCGCCGGCGACATGTGGGACACCCACGGTGACAACTTCAATCGACTGAAATCGCGTCTGCTTCCCGTGTTCGACCGGAGCGTGTCGGCGCTCCTGCAGGATCTCGCCGACCGAGGCACGCTCGACACCACGCTCGTGGCCGTGCTCACCGATTTCGGCCGTACCCCGCGAGTCAACGGCGCGGCCGGACGTGACCATTATCCGGGCGTCTATTCGGTGGCCTTGGCGGGAGGGGGCATCCGCGGCGGCCAGGTGTATGGATCGAGCGACGGCCTCGGTGCATTCCCGCGTGACCGTCCCTGCACCCCGCCCGACATCCATGCCACGCTCTTTCATGCCCTCGGGCTCTCCCCCCGGGCGGAACTCCGCGATCCGCTCGGACGCGTCTTCCCGGCGACCGACGGCGACGTGCTCGACCTTTTCTGACGGTGTTGCGGAACAACACCCCGCGCGGGCCCACGTTCCGCCGTCGCGCCGCGTTCTTCCGGAGCCACCCTTCGTCCCATGACCACTCCCGCCGCCGGTGCTCCCTGGGTCGTCCGTCCCGTCCAGCAACTCTTGATCCGTGACCTGCTCACCCGGGCCAGGGCCTGGGCCCCTCGGCAGACGATCACCTACCGCGACCTCCGCGAGCATGATTACACGGAGTTCGTCTCCCGCATCGACCGTGCCGCGGCGATGCTCGTGAGACTGGGGGTGAAGGCGGGCGATCGGGTCGGCGTGATGGACTGGGACAGCCATCGCTATCTCGAACTCTTCTTCGCCGTGCCGATGCTCGGAGCGGTGCTCCATACCGTCAATGTTCGTCTCACCCCGGAGCAGATAGGCTGGACGATCCGCCATGCCGGCGACGCGGTGGTCCTCGTCCATCCCGATTTTCTCCCCATCGCCGCGGGGCTGGCGGCGGGCCTTCCCGACGTGCGGGCGTGGGGGACGCTCTCGGACGACGGAGCGGTGCCGGAAACGACGCTCCCGCTCGCCGGCGATTACGAGGCGCTCCTCGACAGGGAGGCCGCCTCGCTCGGAGCGGGGGCATTCCCTTTTCCCGACCTCGACGAGAACACGGTGGCGACCCTCTTCTACACCACCGGCACCACCGGCGATCCGAAGGGGGTCTATTTCACCCACCGGCAGATCGTCCTCCACACCCTCGCCGCCGGCGCCACGTTCGCCGCGCATCAGGAGCCGGTCGGCATCCATGCCGACGATGCCTACCTGCCGCTGACGCCGATGTTCCATGTGCATGCCTGGGGTATTCCCTACCTGGCGACGATGCTCGGTCTCAAACAGGTCTATCCGGGGAAATACGATCCCCAGCGCCTCGCCGAGCTCATCAAGCGGCACTCGATCACCTTCTCCCACTGCGTGCCGACCCTCCTGCAGATGCTCCTCCATCATCCCGCTGCTGCGGGGATCGACTACACCGGGCTGAAGCTCGTCATCGGCGGGGCCCCGCTCCCCAAGGGGCTGGCCGCGGAGGCGATGGGGCGGGGGATCCGCATCATGGGGGGCTACGGGATGTCGGAGACCTGTCCGGTGGTGGCGGCGCCCCATTGGAAGCCCGAGCACGCGGCCGCGGACGACGAATCCCGCCTCGATGTCCTCTGTCGCACCGGGTTTGCGTTTCCGCTGGTGGAGGCGAGGATCTGGGGGCCCGACGACGCGCTGTTGCCGCCGGGAAGCGAGCAGGCCGGGGAGCTCGTCCTCCGCTGCCCATGGCTCACCGAGGGCTACTACCGCGACGAGGCGCGGAGCCGCGACTTGTGGCGTGACGGCTGGCTCCACACCGGCGACATCGCCTCCATCGACGCCGACGGCTACATTCGCATCACCGATCGGCTCAAGGATGTGATCAAGATCGGCGGCGAATGGATCTCCTCGCAGGAAATCGAAAGCGCCCTGAGCCAACACGAGGCCGTGAAGGAGGTGGCGGTGGTGGCGAAGCACGATCCAAAATGGGACGAGCGTCCCCATGCCGAGGTCGTCCTCAAAGATGGTGAGAAAGATGGCCTCAAGCATGGCCTCGGGGGTGGCGTGACACCGCGTGACCTGGGGAAGTTTCTCCACCGCTTCATCGACGACGGCACGATCCACAAACGGGCGGTGCTCACCGACATCCGGTTCGTCGAGGCCCTTCCGAGGACGAGCGTCGGCAAGATCGACAAGAAGGAGATTCGCCGCCGGATCGCCGGAGGCTGACCGTAGGTCCCACCCGCATCCTGTTCCCTTTCCGCCATCATCAGAGGAATTCGCAGCATGCCCCGCCCGCTTGTCGTCATCACCGACTTCATCAATCCACCGCTGGGGCACGAGGAGCGGATCCTCGGCGATCTGGCTGATGTCACGGCCCTCAACGCCTTTTCCGAGGAGGCCCTTGTCGGCCGGATCGAGCAGGCCGACGCGATCATGATGTATCACTTCCTGGCGATCGGCCGGAAGACGATCGACCGGCTGGAGAAGTGCCGGCTGATCGTTCGCTGTGGCGTCGGCTTCGACAACGTCGATCGGCAGGCGGCCCGGGAGCGGGGGATCGCGGTCGCGAACGTGCCTGACTACGGCACGGAGGAGGTGGCCGATTCGGCGATCGCGATGCTGATGACGATGATGCGCGGCGTCTCATACATGAACACGCGTCTCCAGCATCGGGAGGGCCCCTGGATCTACGAGCAGGTGCGGCCGCTCCATCGCCTCCGGGGCCTGCGCCTGGGGATCATCGGCCTGGGGCGGATCGGCATGGCGACGGCGCTGCGGGCGAAGGCACTCGGCTTCGAGGTGATGTTCCACGATCCATACGCCGTGGATGGCCTCGACAAGGCCCTCGGCGTGACCCGCTGCGAGTCGCTCGAGGAGATGCTGCCGCGCGTCCAGGCGGTAAGCGTCCATTGCCCGCGGACGGCCGAGACCCAGGGCCTGATCAATGCGCGGACGCTCGCCATGCTGCCGAAGGGGGCGTTCCTGGTGAACACCGCCCGGGGCGGATGCGTCGATGCCCGGGCGGTGCTCGATTGCATCGAGTCGGAGCAGCTTCGTGGCGCGGCGCTCGATGTCCTCGAAGTGGAGCCACCGCCGGAGGATGACCCGCTCATCGCCGCCTGGCGGACCCCGGGCACGCTCGCCCACGACCGGGTGATCATCAATCCCCACTCGGC
>CANGIH010000228.1 GCA_947453875.1 Planctomycetaceae bacterium
AGGCGCTCATCGTCGAGTGCCGCGACGAGAAACTCGAACAGATGACCCGTGGCCCCGAGGCGGGCGAAGACGTCGGCCGACGTGCCGGGGCGCTCAAAGAAGTGGACGGAAAAGCCGCCGTCGGCCTGCTGGTAGGCTCGCGCGAGCTCCACATGCTCTTCGACGCGGGTCTGGGCCTCGGCCCAACCCCCGGTGGGCGCCGTTCCCTGGCCGGAGGTGCCGAGCGAGCGGCGTCTGGCCGCGAGCGCTGAGGCCAACGCGTAGAGCCGGTGGGCACCCCCGCAGGCGGCCCCTTCGACATCGGCCCGGGCCTCCATCCGCACCACATCCTCGACCGTCCAGCGCCGGCCGTCGCCGGCGGTCCACTCGGCGTCGGAGGGGAGCCAACGGGACAATGCCATCAGCGTCCAGGTGGCCTCGCGACCGGGGCGGACGTCGGCCTGCGCCTGGGTGAGGAGATCGCGGAGCGTGTACGTCCGCCCGGCGACTTCGATCGGGGTGTCGATCGGGAGGCCGCCAGATCCGCAGTGCGAGAGGTAGCCCATCCACTGGTCGGGATGCCCCTGCCCGGTGGTGCTCCCCTCGTCGATGATCGCAAGCAATCCGTGGTCGCCGGAGCGCACCCGCCAGCCGGTCAACCCGCCACCGGCAAGGAGGTAGGGGAGGGCCTTCGTGGGGCCGTCGGCGCTGGCCAGGGGCAGGGCGTCACCGAAGGCAAGGATGCCATGGACCACCTGCCAAGCACCGTTGACCCTGGTGTCGAGGAGCCGGCCGGTGCGGGCGTGTGCGAGCGCGGCGTCGATCCGGCGGCACAACGCTTCCTGGCCGTCTCCCGCCGCCGCATCAACAGCCACGCCCGACCCGGCCGTGGAGCCGCATCCGGTCGCGAGTGGCAGGGCCGTCGCCAGTGCGATCACACTCCAGGAGAATCCCCGCAGGGGATGAACCGCAGCCCTCTGGATTTCGTATGAACGGGACATGTTCACTCACATTTCGGTCGGTGACGCGGGGGGCGGGGCGCCTGCACCGTGGCACGCAAAACGGATCGATGACTTCCGATGGCGGCTGGCCTCGCTCCCGGCTGGGTTAGAATACCTTCGCTCCTCCCCCGCTGCCCGGCGGAGTGTCTGGTTCGGATCCCATCGCCACCCGGTGTCACCTCCCAGAGAATCCCATGCCGTTCTTCTATTTTGATCCCGCCTACATGCTCGCCATCGCCCCGGCGATGCTCCTGGCGATGTGGGCCCAGTGGCGGGTCCACAGCACGTTCGCCATGGCATCGCAGGAACCGGCGCCTCTCTCCGGGGCGGCTGCCGCGCGGCACATCCTCGATTCGGCCGGCGCCACCGATGTCGCCGTCGAGCAGGTGCCGGGAAAGCTCACCGACCACTATGACCCGCGGTCGAAGGTCCTGAGGCTCTCCCAGGATGTCTATTCGAGCCGTTCGCTCGCGGCCGTCGGCATCGCCGCCCACGAGGCGGGCCACGCCCTGCAGGACCACACGGGCTATCCGCTGATGTCACTGCGCAACGCCGCCGTCGGGATCGCCAACATCGGCAGTGGCTTCGGCCTGACGGTGTTCGTGATGGGGTTGATGATGCACGTCAAGCCGTTGGCCTGGGTCGGTATCGGGCTGTTCGCCGCCACCGTGTTCTTTCAACTGGTCAACCTGCCGGTGGAGATCGACGCCAGCAACCGGGCCAAACGGCAACTGGTCGATCTGGGCATCGTGCCCGGTGCCGATATGCCTCATGTCAACAAGGTGCTCAACTCCGCCGCTTGGACGTACGTCGCCGCGACGCTGCAAAGCGCCCTCACGCTCCTTTATTACGCGAGCTATCTGACCGGCGGCCAGAACAGCGACTCGGATGGGTGATCGGCCCATCGCCCCGGCACGCCGCGGTTACTGGTTGAGCGAGTAAAGAAGAATATTGAGGGCAATCTTCTCGGCGTCGTCGCGGCCGTAGCCGGTGCACTCCATCGAGTTTTGCTTCTCGAGAGCGCAGGAGAGATCGTAAGGGGAGAAGATCACTCCCCAGCGGTCGCCGATACGCACCCCCTCGAGCTTGGGGGGCACCTGGCGTTTGCGGGCCGTGAGCGGGCCATCTCCCCCGGCCGGTTCCCGCAGCGTGACGGTGCGGACGTCATAGCCGCCGTATTCCCCCTTGGTGTAGATCGGGTCATTTGCCGGGATCTCCTCGAGCTTCGCCCCCGGCAGCACGGCAGCGATCTCGGTGCGGAAGGCGGCGGTGAACGTCGGCGAGGCACAGACGCTGTCGGCCAGGAGTGTCCCTCCGCGTTCGAGGAACTGGCGGATCCGCTCCCGGCGCGGGGCATCGAACGCGAATCCCTGCCGGCCGTGCATGAAGACGAGGTGGTAGTCGAACAGACCCGGCTCCGCCGGATCGACGAGCGTCGGCCGGTCATCAACACGGATGCCGAGTTCCCGGGCCGCGGCACGGAGTATGTTGGCAAGCGCTGCCGGCGCTGCATCGCACATCCCCGTGTGTCGCAGCTTGCCGATCGCGATCTGGCCACGCTCGAACCGGTCCCGTGCGGCGGCGGCGGGGGCCAGGTCGACGGCGAACAGTTCGTCCTTGCGCTTCAGTTCGCGGTTGGTGGCATAGGCCAGGACGTTCGTTCCGATCGCAAGCGCCGCATCCACCTCGGTGCGGATCGCCGCGGGGAGCCCCCGAGCCTGGGTCTCACCCACTTCCCAGAGGCATGAGAGGCTCGGCATCGCGGCCGCGTTTTTTTCCAGGTCGGTCGGGGGAGCGTAGATCAGGCAGGTGCGGCAGCCGTAATCGACGCCGAGCAGGGGGCGGTGGAGTTCAGGGGGGACGATTTCCTCGGCATGCCAGGCCGGGTGCTCCGGGGGAAGCAGGTGGAGATCGTACTCCGGCTCCGGGAAAATCTCGCCGACGAGTTGGCGGAGGCGGGTGTCGAATTCTCCGCTCGACGGACAGCATGCCTCGGCGAAGATGAAGCCCCCCTCGTCGATGTAGCGGCGCAGTCGCGGGCCGGCGTCGGGCCCGAGCTGAAATGCCGTCTTGCCGGAGATCCACAGCACCGGTGCCTGGAGCATGTCCTCGAGGGATGCCGACGGTGTCTCCAGGACATGCCACGACAGTCCGGCCGGGTAGTCTTTCTTCCATCGCGCCTCGACATGCTCGACGAGGTGGGCGATGTCGTGGCCGTGACGATTCCAGTCGGCGGCGGGGTCGTGGCGGCTCTTGGCAACGATCACGGGCCTGCGGCCCTTGGCGAGGAAGAGCAGGGCGAAGCTCGTGGCGACGACAGGATCCTCGATGCGGCCGCCGCGGAAGGCACCGGAGAGGTTGTCCTGCGTGCTGACGAGCAACTTCGCCCCTTCGAGGTACCAATCGGCATCGCCGATGAAACGTCGCGCCGTGAACCGTCCGACCCGCTCGAGCCCGTAGAGGTAGTAGTGATGCCAGGTCTGGCCGGCCATCGGGTTCTCGACCACGGAGAACCGCCTGCCCAGCCAGTCGAGGCCACGTTCGAGCGCTTTGGGGGACGATCCGCCTCCGCAGCAGGCGACGGTGTCGCGGGCGGCGCGGGCATCGGGGGCACCGACGTGTTGCGAGGTGATCCAGACGCTGGCGATGCCGGCGCATGTCATGCTCCCCGAACCGCCGGCGTTGCCGATGGTGTAGCCCCACGAACCGTCGGCATTGGCGCACGACACCCAATATTGCTGGGCGCGCGTCCACACCTCCTGCCTGACCCGAACACCGGTGCGGTCGGCCTCGTGGAGGGCCAGGAGCGCAAACTGTGAATTCGAGTTGTCGCCCGTGCCCTTGGCGCGGCCGTACGACCATGAGCCTGCCGCTGGCCCCTGCGCCACCTGGGTCGCCTCGAGCCACTCGACGTTGCGCTGGAGGATCGCCCGATCGGCGTCGGGGGAGAGCATCGCCAGGAGCATCGTCTGGAGCGACACCGAGTAGGTCTCCTCCGGCTTCTGCTTGCGGATCCAGTCGAGCCCACGCTGCATCTGCGCCTGCCCAGGCTCGACGCCGGCGTTGGCAAGCGCAAGCATTACCAGTGCCGTGGCGCCGACACGCGTGTCGTCGGCCCGCATCGCCACCTGCCAGGAGCCGTTGGGCTCCTGTTCACGCAGCAGCCAGTCACGGGCCTTCTCAATCGCCCGCTGGATCTTCTCCGGGGAGACCTTGGCTGGCTCGCGGTCCGCGGCCCGGCCGCCGCGGCCCATGACGACGGTGCCGCCGACGACAACCAGGGCGACGAGCAGGGGGAGGAGGTGGCGGCGGGGAGGCATCGGCGAACTCAAGGGACACAGGACGAGTGGGGATGTCGCGCCCTCTGGATCAACTCCCAGTCTACCGGCGGATCGGGAAACCGCGGTGCCACGCGGCCGGTTTGCCGGTGGCGGTCCGCAGCCCGATACTTGAAGCTCCTCGAGCCAGTCACCGGCACGGGGGCCCGCCAAGGAGGGAAACGTTCCGTGTCGACGACCCCGCGCCCCAAGTCCCTCGACGACATCCTCGTCGAGTTCAGCCAGCACCGGAAGCTGATGCAGGAGGAACTGCAGAAGGTGATCGTCGGCCAGAACGACGTCATCGAACAGCTGTTCGCCGCGATCTTCACCCGTGGTCATTGCCTCCTCGAGGGGGTGCCGGGGCTCGCCAAGACGCTCATGGTGTCGACGCTCGCCCGGATCCTCGACGTCGGATTCAAGCGGGTGCAGTTCACCCCCGACCTCATGCCTTCCGACATCACCGGCACCAACGTGCTCGAGGAGGATGAAGCGGGCCGTCGCAGCTTCCGCTTCGTCGAGGGGCCGATTTTCACCAACATCCTCCTCGCCGACGAGATCAACCGCACGCCGCCGAAGACGCAGGCGGCCCTCCTCCAGGCGATGCAGGAGCGGGAAGTGTCGGTCGGCCAGGAGACCTACCAGCTCCCCGATCCGTTCTTCACGATCGCCACGCAGAACCCGATCGAGCAGGAGGGC
>CANGIH010000229.1 GCA_947453875.1 Planctomycetaceae bacterium
ATGTCTATACCGGCAACGATCGGGCCACCGGACGCAGTCTCGCGGTAAAGTTTCTCAACGACTGGGCGGTCTCCCAGCAGCCGCTGCGGGAGAGCTTCCAATTCGAGGCCACCGTCACCAGCCAACTTGAGCATCCCAACATCGTGCCGGTCTATGTCACCGGGGTCACGCCGGACGGCCGGCCGTTTTACGCCATGCGGCTGATCCCCGGCCGGACCCTCGGCGCGGCGATCTCCGACTTCCACGATCGCCGACGCACCCACGACGCCGCGGCCGAACGAAACACCCGCTACCGTGAGCTGCTCGGGCAGTTCGCGCTGGTCTGCAAGGCGATCGCCTACGCCCACGATCGCGGGGTCATCCATCGCGACATCAAGCCAGCCAACGTGATGCTCGGCAAGTTCGGCGAGGTGGTCGTGCTCGATTGGGGGCTGGCAGCGAGGATCGACCGCGACGACCGCGCCCGACAGAGCGGCGAACAGAGCATCGTCATGCCGACGGTGTCCCTCGACTCCGCCCCCGCCGCGAAGCGTGGCATCTCCGGCACTCCCGCCTACATGAGCCCGGAGCAGCATGACGGGGCGGCGCCGGTCGGCCCCGCGGCGGATGTCTACGGCCTCGGGGCGACCCTCTACCATCTCATCACCGGCCAGCCCCCGTTCGAAGGGGATGTCGGTGCCATCCGTGACAAGGTGCTCGCCGGGGATGTCACCGCACCGTCGCGCATCAAACGGGGGGTTTCGCGGGCGATCGAGGCGGTGTGCATGAAGGCCATGGCCCGCGCTCCTGCCGACCGTTACGACACTCCCCTCGAACTGGCGCACGATATCGACGCCTATCTCGCCGACAGCGCCGTCAGCGCCTACCGGGAGCCTCTCCTCCGCCGTCTGGCTCGGTGGACACGCCGCCACCGGACGGTGACACAGGCGGCGGTTGCGTCGCTCGCCCTGCTCCTTCTCGCCGCTGGGGCGACATCGATACTCCTCCGCCGTGTGGCGCAGGATGAATACCGCTCGCGGCAAACGGCACTTCGGCTCGCGGCCAGGCTCGCAGCGAGCACCGCGGCCCTGCAGATCGATTCGCGGTGGAGAATCCTCGAATACGAGGCCGACAACAACCAACTCGTCGGAGCTCTCCGCGACGCAGAGGGGCAGCCGTCCGATCCCACCGCGGGAAGGAAGAAGTGGTCCGCGATCCAGGCGGCCGTGGACGACATCGCCGCCACGACCAAGGACACTGTCGACGCCGAGAGTTGGACGGTGTGCGACGCCACGGGCGTGCAGGTGGCGCGTTCACCACAGGCCGACACGATAGGCCGCGATTTCGCTTGGCGGAATTACTTCCATGGCGGCGAGAAGGATCTGGAGCCTGGCACGGCGGCGACGCCGATCAGGGAGGTTCATCGCTCCACGGTCTATCGCAGCGATTCGACCGGCAAGCTCAAGGTGGCCTTCTCCGCGCCGATCTGGAGCGACGGCCACGGCGCCGCCAACCGGCGTGTGCTCGGCGTATTGCTGATGAGCTTCGACGTCGGGCTTCTCTTCCGCTCGGTCGATGCGATCGGATCGTGGAACGCCTCCCACACGCCGTTCTCAGTGGCGGTGATCGACCTCCGCAACGATCTGATTGATCGGGAACCGAAGGCGGGGCTGGTGCTTGAAAACCCCGAGGTCGCCCGGACCGACCTTTCGAGTTCCCCCGATCTGCAGTTGGTGCGGGCGCCGGCCGAGGTGGTGGCGCGTCTGAAATCCGCGTTTCACAACCACCCCGAGTTCGGCAAGCCCGCCCGCCCCGACGGGCCCCAGGACGACACCGGCCTCGATGCCGAGATCATCGGTCTGTTTCCGGGAACGCTCCGCCAATTGATGGGCTCTGAGGGGAACGGCCCGCAGATCGCTGCCGCCGAACCGATCCGCATCCTCGGCCGCCCCGATCGTCTCGCTGATGTCGGCTGGGCAGTGCTCGTCCACGAGCGCTGAGGCGTTCGTGCCGATCACCGATTCCTCGGCAAAACGTCCGCGGCACCCTTCCGGGCTGTCCGCGGGATGCGGTGGCGTGCCCGTTCCCTTCTCACCCCTCCGGCAATTCAAAGCCCTTTCGTCGCTCGCGCACCAGCAGCGCATCGGCAGCCGAGTCGCCGACAAACGTCTCGACGACAGGATCCCACCGCAGCGGCCGACCGACCGCGCGGGCGATGTTCGCCAGATGGCAGACCGTCACGGAGCGATGACCGATCTCGACATCGGCCACAGGTTTTTCCCTGGTCTTGATGCAATCGAGCCAGTTCTGCAGATGATGCCGGGCCTGCCAGAGCGCCAGCGCATCCGACCACTTCCGCTCCTCCTCGGCGACATCGACCGCCTCGAGAAGCTTCTGGGCGATCTCGGGGGGATTGCTCGTCACCTTGTTGCGGTTGATCTCGAGCTTCCCCTTTTCCCCAACGAACACCGCCCCACCCATCGGGCCTGAATCGAGGACGAACTTCACCTCGATGCCGTCAGCGTAGGTCATCACCACCTGACCGTTCGGGCCCTCGCCCAAAGGCTTGACCGCCACAGGCCCGGTCGCATCGGCGCCAAGCGCCCACTGGATCTGGTCGACGCCATGCGCTCCCCAGTTGGTCATCTCGCCACCGGCGAAGTCGCGCCACCCCATCCACCCCATCCACTGGGCGCTAAAGGGGCGGTCGGCCGCCTGGTTGAGCCAGGCATTCCAGTCGAGCCCGGTCGGAATCGGCTCCTCTGGCGGCAGCGGCGACGGGGTCGGGGCCGAATTGCCGTAGTTCACCGCCCTGACTTCGAGCAACTTCCCGAGGCCGCCATTCCGCACGAACTCGCAGGCCAGTCGGTTGATCTCCATCGAGCGCTGCTGCGTCCCGACCTGCACGACCCTGTCGTGGCGCCGGGCGGCGTTGACGAGGGCCCGCCCCTCCTGCACGTAGAGCGTGAGAGGCTTCTCAGCATACACATCCTTCTTGGCCTGGCAGGCATGGATGCAGGGGAGAACCCGCTGAAACTCCCCCGTGCCGACGATCACCGCATCGATGTCGGCGCGGTCGAGAATCCGACGGTAGTCGACGTAAACCGGCCAGTTGCCCCCCTTCTTGTCGCGAAAAGCATGTGCTCTGGGGACATTGACGTCGCACAGCGCCACGATCTCCGCCTCCTCAGGCAACTGCTCGAGGAGGAGCGATGCCCGCCCGCCGACGCCGATCGCGCCGACGCGGATTTTTTCGTTGGGCCCTGGAGCGGCACGCCCCACGCGCGGGAGGAGGGCCACCCCCGCCGCGGCCCCCGCCCCGAGGAGAAGTGTCCGCCGATCAACGCCGAGCCGACGTGCAATCCGGGTCATTTGGCCCCCTCCTGAATGAACACGAAGCCACCCTTCTTGTTGCCGATCACGATATCGGGCCGCTTGTCGCCATTGAGATCACCGACGGCAAGCTGCGTCCCCACGCCGGAGGCGTCGTCGATCTTGTGCGCCGTCCACGACACCTTCTTGTCGGCGCCACGGTGGAGTTTGAACCAGTAGAGGTAAGGGCTGCCGGCGGGATCGGGATCCCCCTGTGGCCCGTGGGCCCAGAAACGCTTCCCGGTGACGATGTCCTTGAGTCCGTCGCCGTCAATGTCGACGACGCCCACCGAGTGGAGCTGCGAGAACTGCACCCCCTCAAGCGTCTCGTCGGCCTTGTCGGAGAGGATGCGGTGCTCGACGAAATCGATCCCGTCCTCCTTCTTCACGTTCTCAAACCACGAGAGCCCATAGCCGTGGCCGGCGAGGCTCGTGATCACGTCGAGATCACCGTCGGCATCGACGTCGTACGTGTGCATCTGTCCGCCGCCGGTGCCGAACGCGAACGGGTGCTTCGTCCAAGCAGGGGGCGTGCTCCCGGCAGCCACGGCCGCCGGCTGCTCCCACCATCCCCCGGCCATGAGAAGATCAGCCCGGCCGTCGCCGTTGACGTCGCCGACGCCGAGCCCGTGCTGATACTGCCCCCAGTCCTCCTTCTCCGAACAGGGGGTGAACGTCCAGCGCTCGGTGGCGGTCTTGTCGGACGGGGTGGCGAAGCCGAGGACGCCGCCGGTGTGGAAGACCATTTCCGCTTTGCCGTCACCGGTGACGTCGAGGAAGTCGGGGGCCTCGTTGTCGACCACCGGGTGGACAAGGTGCTTCCCCCAGCCCCCCTGGGAGGCCTTCACGGTGGCGGTGTCCTTGCCAGGATTGCGGAACCAGGCCACCTCCTTGCCGGGCCATTCGTTGACGAGCACGTCGAGCCAGCCGTCGCCATCGACGTCGCCGACGCCGGTCATGAAGTTGTTGGAGTACTGGTTGGGATCGAAATCCTTAGCGGGATAAATCTCGTGACGCTCCTTGAACTCAGGCCCGGCATACCAATACGGTCCATAGACGGCGTCGCCATGGCCATCCTTGTCGATGTCGCCGACGCCGGCAGCCTCGGCATGGAACTTGTCGGTGAGCACGACCTTGCGAAACGTCGGCGTCGCGGCCAGGGCCGCGGTGCCGTCAAGCACCGGTAGCGACACGATCACCGCGGACAACCATCCCCACGACAGTACTCGACGCCTCATCACCCACCTCCAGACAATTGAAGAATCCCGCCCCGCGACATGCTCCAGAGGATACCCCAAAACGAAACCGCCATGCCATTCGAATCAGCCGAATCCACCCACCACAATCAGCCGCGCGGGGGGCGGCCGGCGATCAGGTCTTCGAGCCATCCCTCGAGACGGTCAAAAAGCATCTCGCGATCGAATTCGCGGCGGCCGTACTCCCTGCCTCGCAGACCCATGCGGTCGCGATCGGACTGATCGAGATCGGCCATCCGACAGACGATCTGCGCGAGTGCCTCGCTATCGCCTGCGGGGCAGGTCAAGCCGGCGCCCGACTCGGCGATCACTCGAGCCCCCTCGCCGTCGAGCATGCCAATCAGCGGGATTCCGGTGGCGAGATAGGGTTG
>CANGIH010000230.1 GCA_947453875.1 Planctomycetaceae bacterium
CCGAGTTCCATCGCCTCGGCGACGTCGCTGGCGGTGCCGACCCCGGCATCGACGATCACCGGATAGTCGGGGTCATCACCCTTGAGGTATTCCAGGCAGATGCGCAGGGCGTTGGGATTGAGGATCCCCTGCCCCGAGCCGATCGGACTGCCGGCCGGCATCACGCTGGCGGCACCGGCCTCCTTGAGACGCCGGGCCACGACCGGATCGTCGCTGGAGTAGACGAGCACCTGGAAGCCATCCGCGACAAGCCGCGCCGTCGCCTCGAGAGTGCCCACCGGGTCGGGAAGGAGGGTGCGTGAATCGCCGAGCACCTCGAGCTTCACCCACTCCGAACCGGGGTTGCCCAAGTCGCGGAGAAGTTCGCGGCCAAGGCGGGCGACGCGAACGGCCTCGTCTGCGGTGAAGCAGCCGGCCGTGTTGGGGAGGATCGTGTAGCGCTTCGGATCGAGGTGGTCGAGAATATTCTCGCCGGAGGCGTTGATCAGCCGCTCGCGGCGGACGGCGACCGTCACGCAGTCGGTGCCGGAGAGGTCGAGGCAGCGGGCCATCTCCGCATAGGAGCGGTATTTGCCCGTCCCGACGACGAGTCGACTGGCAAGCGTGACCCCCCCCACGGCGAGCGTCTCGGCGGGCTCCGTCGTTTCAGGCGATTTGGATCCAGAGGCGGGGGGGGTGCTGGTCATGGGCTGGTGAGGAAAGGATCGGCAGGCAGAGCGGGCGGGGGTGCAACGGAGGACCGACGGCGGAGGCACGCGATCGGACCGGATCTTCTCACCCGCCACCGACGAGCGTCACGATCTCGACCCGGTCGCCTTCGTGCAGCATACACCCCGGCAGGTCGCGCCGCGGCACGATCCGCTCGTTGACCTCCACCGCCAGCGGACGCCCCGCGAGCCCAGCCGCCACGATCAGATCGTGTGCCGACGAACCTGCCGCCACATCGCGAGGCTCGCCGTTGACGGTGACTCGCAAGCATCGATTCGGCGACGGCTTTCCGCTGTCGGCGTGCCCATCGGGGGATGGCCCAGCGGTCGGTTCGGTCATCGGGATCACTGGGCCGGCGGGGGCGACTGGAGGAGCGAGATGCGGAACTTGCCGAGGTTGTGCGTGCCGTCGGCGAACTGCTGCTCGATCGTGAACAGCAGCACGCTCCCGGCGGGGATAGCCACCTCGGGGGCGAGTTCGAACGAGAGGAAGTGGTCCTTGCCCACCTCCGGAGCGATCGCCCAGCCTGTCTCGGGATTGTCGTCGAGCGTCGCGGCGGCAGGGTAGCCCCCCTGCTCGAAGTCGGCCTTGGCCTCGGTGAACTTCGCCACGTTGGCCGCGTCGGCCGCGCCGGGGGCACCATGGGCCAGCGCGAACCGGCTCACCACCAGGTTCCCATTGCCTGACCGGCCCGGCCCCATCGCGGGCAGGCTCGGGTCGGCGAGCGCCTCGAGGCGCACGGTACGCACGTTGCTGCCCGGCGGCACCACCGCTTTGAGGGTGTAAACATCCTTGGCGAGGCTGCCGGTGACCATCACCGTGCCATCGGCGGCGATCGCCGCGGTGGCACCGGCAGCACTCTTGAACTCGGTCGGCACGATCGCCGCGAAGGCCGGGGCGGCCGGCGGGGGCGGCGGGGGCACCGGAGCGAGTTCGGGAGAGGGCACCGGCACGATCCTGCCACCGGCATGACTGCCGATGAACATCGTCTGCCCGCCGGGGGCCACGGCCACACACCACACGCTCGACGGTTTCGCTCCCTCAGGCTGCGGCGGCCCCTTCTGCTCGGCCTTCGAGGCGACGTCCCAGAACTTCACCGCCCCGTCGAGGCTGGCGCTCGCCAGACGGGTGTTGTCGGGAGTGAAGGAGAGGCTCGTCACCCAGTCCTTGTGGCCGGCAAGGGTGCCATGCTCCTTGGAGTCGGCGGTGTTCCACAGCTTCACCATCCGGTCGGCACCCGCCGTGGCGAGCTTCGTGCCATCGGGGGAATAGGCGACGGCCCAGAGGGTGTCGCCATGCCCCTCGAGCTTCCCCTTTTCAGTCCCGGCGGCGACATCCCACAGTTTCACGAGCTTGTCACCACCACCGGTGGCGAGCGTCGCCCCGTCGGGGGAGAACGCCACAGCGGTGACCGGGCCACCGTGCGCGGCGAGGGTGCGGATCTCGGCATTCGTGCCGGTGTCCCAGACGACGACCGTCCCATCCTCACCCGCGGTGGCGAGCTTCGTGCCGTCGGGTGAAAAGTCGAGCGACCGCACCCAGCCCTTGTGCTTGCGGAGATCGGCCTTGAGCGCCCGGCCGGGGAGATCCCACAGCTTCACCAAGCCGTCATAGCCGGCCGTGGCGGCGAGCCTGCCGTCGTTCGAGGCCTTGATGGCCCACACGGCGGTGGGGTGCCCGCCGAGATCACCGGCCCGGTTGCCATCGGCCGGGTTCCAGATGGCGGCGTCGCCCGGACGGTAGAGAAGGCTCTCGCCACCGGAGGTGAGCAGTTGGCTGCCATCGGTGGTGTAGTCGGCGGCGATCACCCAGCGGGTGTGGGCGGGGAGGTTGGCTGCCGGCGCAGGGGCGGCAGGGGGGGCGGCGTCCTGAGCAACCGTGATCCCGGCAAGCATGGCCGCCAGTCCGAAAATCGCCCCACCGCCGAGCAAGCGCCGCGGGAACGGACGGACACCAGGGACGCAGCAACTCATGGAGAGGCTCCTCTGACTGGGGCACACGGGGCTCGGGCGAAACAGGCGTGACGGTCGACGGCGGCACGGCTCGGGAGGGATGTCGATCGTCCCCCTGGCAGTCCCCGCTCCATCGCGGCGAAGAGTATAGTTTGCCCAGTCCCCCCGATTCCAACCGTGCCGCCCCCTTTTTTGGTGGCTGCGAAACCATTTCCCGTTCGCCATTCCCCTTCCACGGATTCAGCCCCATGGCCGCCAAACCCCGCACGAAGTCGCCCTCGCCAGCCCGCCGCCACGCCGACGTCGTCCTCGTCGCCAGCGGTGATCTTCGCGAGGAGGCCAACAGGGTCTGCTGGCCGGCCCAGAAGCAGATGGAGGCGGACCTGGCGCGGGCGTTCACCGCCGCCGGCCGCACCATCCTCCGTGGCCACGCCCCATCGAAAGCGCGCGGTCATGGTTTCATCAGCAGTGCGCGCGAAGGGATCGAGGTGTTTTCCACGATCGATCCCAAGGCGCCGCTCGTGGTGGCCGAGGCGGTCTGGCAGTACTCCAACCATGTCCTCCCGGGGCTTTCGAGTCACGCTGGCCCGATCCTCACTGTGGCCAACTGGTCGGGACAGTGGCCGGGCCTCGTCGGCATGCTCAATCTCAACGGCTCGCTCACCAAGGCGGGCATTCCCTACGCCACGCTCTGGGCCGACGATTTCTCGAGCCCGGCCTTCCAGCGTCACCTCGAAGCATGGCTCGCCACCGGCAGGGTGCGTCACGACACGAGCCATGTCGTGCCGATCGGCGGCGTGAAGGTGCCCGCCAAGCTTGAACAGCTCGGCGTTGGAATCGCCCATGAACTGCGCGAGAAGAAGGCCCTGATGGGGGTCTTCGACGAGGGCTGCATGGGGATGTACAACGCGATCATCCCCGATCGTCTCCTCCACGCCACCGGCATCTTCAAGGAGCGGCTCAGCCAGTCGGCCCTCTACCACGAGTCGACGCAGGTCGCCGACAGCGAGGCCCGCGAGGTGTTCCGCTGGCTTGAGTCGGCCGGCATGACGTTCCATTTCGGGAAGGACGAGGCCGCCGACCTGACCCGCGCCCAAGTGCTCACGCAGTGCCGGATGTACATCGCCACGCTCCGCCTCGCCGACCGTTTCGGCTGCGATCTGGTCGGCATCCAGTACCAGCAGGGGCTCAAGGATCTCCTCCCGGCCAGCGACCTCGTCGAGGGGATGCTCAACGACTCGAAGCGGCCGCCGGTCTGCGCCCCCGGATCGACGAAGCCGATCTTCAAAGGAAAGCCACTGACGCACTTCAACGAGGTGGACGAATGCGCCGGCCTCGATGGGCTCCTCACGCAGCGGGTCCACGAAGCCCTTGGCGAACCGACCGAGAACACGCTCCATGACATCCGCTGGGGTGACTGGGACCGCTCGAACACCACCGACCAGTGGGTGTGGGTGTTCGAGATCTCCGGTGCCGCTCCTCCCAGCCATTTCATCGGCGGCTGGAAGGGGGCCCATGGCTACCGACAACCGCCGATGTACTTCCGCCTCGGCGGCTCGACCCTCGCCGGCGTCAGCAAGCCGGGAGAGATCGTCTGGAGCCGGATCTGGGTCGACGGCACCGGCGCCGCCGAAAAACTCTGCATGGACATCGGCCGGGCGAGCGTCATCAAACTCCCCGAGGAGGAGACGCAGAGGCGTCTCGACTCGACGACAAAGCAGTGGCCAATCATGCACGCCGTCACGCACGGGGTGTCGCGCGACCAAATGATGGCCCGCCACAAGGCCAACCACATCCAGGTCGCCTATGCCAAGGACGCCGCTGGCGCCGACCGCTGCGCCCTCGCCAAGGCCGCCGCAGCCCGGGCCCTCGGCATCGACGTCGTGTTCTGCGGCACGCGCGGCCCCGGCGGCACGGCAGGGAGTCGCTGGGACGCGTGAGCCCCGCCCCGGCGTGATCGACTCATCGATCAAAAAACGGCCACCGGGAAGCCGGAGTTTTCACGCGGCGAAAGCGTCACGCCGGCGATCTCAACGGTCGGATCGTCGACGCGGTGCACTTTCACCTCGCCGGCCGACACCGAATAGAGGAGGTCACCGATCCGCACGCCCCGTTCGACGGCGCCGTTTGTATGGCTGATCTCACCGAGGCGGGTGAACGTGCCGTGATTGGCCAGGTCGACCCGGAAGACGACCAGCCCCGTGCTGCCGCTCCACCAATCCCCCTGCTGCACTGGGAGGGTGAGAATCCCCCGCTCAGGGAACCAAGCCAAGGCATGGTGATCCCACAGGGCGCTCGACCACGACTGCCAGCCATC
>CANGIH010000231.1 GCA_947453875.1 Planctomycetaceae bacterium
ACGTGGATTGTGGACCGACACACCGGCGGTGAATTTCGTCACGCAGGCGGCGGCCGACGGCGTGATCGATGTCGACAAACTCGCGGGGCGTGTCTCCCGCGTCTTTCTCGGCGCGAGGATTGACTGCGCCCAGTGCCACGATCATCCCTTCGCCACCTGGAAGCAGGCAGAGTTCGAGGGGCTTGCCGCCTGTTTCGCGCAGGCCAGTTTGTCGCCGGCCGGCGTCGTGGATGATGTCCGTCGGGTGCATCGCATCGACTCGACATCGGTGGCGGCGGTTGCGACGCCGATGGCGGGGGGCGGGCGGAATGTTCCCCCCCGGGTGCCGTTCGGTGCGGAGTGGTATGCCTCCGGGGGGACGCATCGCGAGAACTTCGCCGCCTGGATCGTCCATCCGGGCAATCGACGCTTCGACCGTGCCATTGCCAATCGGGCCTGGGGCATCCTGTTTGGGAAGGCCTGGATCGAGCCGGTGGACGATCTCCCCGATCCGCCGGGTGAGGCGAGCGGCGACGATCTTCTCGATCTCCTGGCGCGCGACTTTGTCGAGCATGGCCGCGATCTCCGCCGGTTGTTCACGCTGATCGCGTCGACAACCGCGTTCCGTCAGGCGTCGACTCATCCCCTCCTCGATTCGGCGGCAGATTGCGATCGGGTGGCGGAAGTCTGGGCGGCCTTTCCGCTGACGCGGCTGGGGCCTGATCAGATGATCGGGGCGATGGTCGCCACCACGTCGCTCGAATCGATCGATCGGGATTCGCATCTTCTCACCCGCACCATCCGCTTCTTCCGCGAGAATGACTTTGTCCGCGAATACGGGCAGGTGCAGGATTCCCAGGGCCAGTCGCTCCCGGCGACGATCCCGCAGAGTCTCGTGCAGATGAACGGCAAGCTCGCCCGGGAGATGGTCGAAGCCAACGCCGTGACCGCGTCCGGACGGATTGCGGGCATGGCCCGTGATGATGACGCCCGACTCGAATTGGCGTTCCTCGTCGCCCTCACACGCCGCCCCACCGCGGCGGAGCGCGAGGCCCTTCTCCCCCTGCTGTCGGAGGCGGCGACCAAGGGACGCGGCATCGAGGATCTGATGTGGACGCTCACCAACGGCCCGGAGTTCTGCTGGAATCATTGAGGCCTTGCCATGTCTTCAATCCACCTCCGCCGCTCCCTTCACGGCGCTCGCTTCGGCGACAGGCGATCGCTCCTTGTGGCCGCGGCGTCGCTGGGGATCTCATTCACACTTCCCGCCCTCCCCGCCCGGGCCGCACGCCGCCGTGGTGCCGAGCGGCCAAGGTCGCTGCTGGTCATCTGGCTCGCCGGTGGGCCGAGCCAGCTTGAGACATTCGATCCTCATCCGGGCAGTCCGAGCGGTGGGCCGACACGGGCGATCGACACGGCGATCCCGGGAGTGCAGATCGCCGCCGATTATCCGATCGTCGCCGCGCTTCTCGATCGCTTTGCCCTGGTACGGTCGCTCGTTTCGAAGGAGGGGGATCACGAGCGCGGCCAGTACACGGTGAAGACGGGCTACCGTCCCGATCCGAATCTGATTCATCCGGCGCTCGGGGCCATCGCGGCCCATGAGCTTCCCGCCCCCGGCCTCGAACTTCCCCGGTTCATTTCGCTCGGGGCCGCAGAGTTTCCCTCACGCGGTGGCTACCTCGGCACGGAGTTCGATCCCTACCGCGTGTTTGCACCAGGGCAGAAAGGGCAGAATCTCGTTCCCCATGTCGATGCCGATCGGCAGGCCCGGCGGCTCGGTGCCCTCGACGTCCTTTCGCGGTCGTTCGAGGCGGGGCGCAGCGAGATGGTGCGGCGGACGTACCACGATCGCACCCTCCGCGAGGCCCTGGGGCTGATGTCGTCGGAGCAGCTGGCGGCCTTCGACCTCGACGGCGAATCGGAGTCGGTGAAGGCCCTGTATGGCGACAGCGATTTCGGTCGCGGGTGCCTCGTGGCGCGGCGGCTCATCGAGGCCGGGGTGAGGAGTGTCGAGGTGACCCTTTCAGGTTTCGACACCCATGCCCGGAATTTCGCCGGCCATTCGGCGCAGGCGAAGCTGCTCGATCCGGCCCTTGGGGCCCTCGTCGGCGATCTGGCCGATCGCCACCTGCTCGAATCGACGGTGCTGGTCGTGATGGGGGAATTCGGCCGCACCCCCTCGATCAACCCGCTCGACGGCCGTGACCACTGGCCGCATGGTTTCTCCTGCCTTCTGGGGGGCGCGGGGATCGCCGTCGGTCAGGTGATCGGCGCCACCGACCCCGATGGAATCGCGAAGATGCCGAGCGATCCGGTGGAGATCCCGGACCTTTCCGCGACCGTGCTTGCGGCACTCGGAATCGATTTCGCCAGGGAGGTGGCGACGCCCGTGGGCAGGCCGATGAAGCTCTCCAGTGGCAACGCGATCGGGCGACTCCTGGCCGGCCCGGGCTGAGCCGCCAGCGGCTGATCTGGTTGGGCGATGTCGCGGCAGCTACGATCGAAGGCCGAGGGGAGAATCGCATGCTCAATCTTTTCGGTTCGGCGGACCGCGCCCCTGCACGGTCGCAGCGGTTCTGCGATGGGCTCACGCGACGAGGCTTGCTGCGCATCGGCACGCTCGCATCGCTCGGTGGCGCGGCGATCGGTGGCAGCCCGGCGGGCCTGTCACTTCCCACGATTCTCGCGGCCGACGCCGCTCGAGGCCGTCGATCGAGTCCGAAGTCGGTGATCATGATCTATCTGGTGGGCGGCCCTCCACACCAGGACATGTTCGATCTCAAGCCCGAGGCCCCGAAGGAGTTTGCCGGGCCGTGGCGACCGGTGCGCACGAACGTCCCCGGCGTCGAGATCTGCGAGGCCTTCCCGGGACTTGCGAAGATTGCCGACAAGTACACGCTGATCCGTTCCCTCGTCGGCAATCAGGCCGATCATGACGCCGCGCAGGTCTTCCATGGCCGCGATCCCCGGAAGGCGAAGCCCGCCGGCGGATGGCCGCAGTTCGGGTCGATGGTGTCGAGCCTGCTCGGCGCCGCAACCCCGACGGCGCCGCCGTTTGTGAGTCTCTGCTATCCATGCACGCACGGCCCGTACAACGAACCCGGCTCCGGGTTCGTGGGCGCTGCGCATTCCCCGTTCCGCCCGCTTGGCCCTGCCCGTGACGAACTGGTGCTCAAGGGAATCTCCCTCGATCGCCTCGAGGACCGGCGCGGCCTTCTCGAGAGCGTCGACAGACTCCGTCGCGATGTCGACGTGACGACGAACATGCGCGGAATGGATGCCTTCACGGAACGTGCCCTGGGATTGCTGACGTCGAGCGAACTGGCCAACGCCCTCGACCTGTCCCATGAGGATCCGCGGGTCGTGGAGCGCTACGGCACCGGTGATCCGACGATCTTCATGGATGAGAACGGTGCTCCGCGTGTGCCGCAGAGCATGCTCGTCGCCCGCAGGTTGATCGAGGCGGGGGTGCGTGTCGTCACGCTCAACTACAGCAAGTGGGACTGGCATGGTGGTCCGGGAAACTCCATCTTCACACGCGAGGCGGAGGATTTTCCTGTCTTCGACAAGGCCCTCTCGGCACTCGTCGAGGATTTGCACGAGCGAGGTCTTGCCGATGACTGTGCGGTGGTCGTGTGGGGGGAGTTCGGCCGGACGCCCAAGATCAGCGACATCGTCGGCCGCGACCATTGGCCGCAGGTCAATTGTGCTTTTCTGGCCGGCGGTGGAATGCGGCATGGGCAGGTGATCGGCGCCACCGACCGGATCGGCGCCGAGGCGGTGGCCAGGCCGGTGACGTTCGGCGATGTCTACGCGACGCTGTTTCATCATCTCGGGATCGATGCCGCCGGCACGACGCTCACCGACAATCAAGGGCGTCCCCAATACCTCGCCGACGATGGCGGGCGGGTGATCACCGAACTCGTCTGACCATTCGGGTGTCCGCGCTCAGACCAGCGGCCAGAGCGTGGCGAGGACGACCGTGGCGACGAGGCCTACGACTCCCTCGAGGGTGATCATCACGCTGGCCGTTCGCAGTGTCTCCGCTTCGGTCAGCCCCCCCATGCGGGCGATCGTCCAGAAGCCGCTGTCGTTCATCCACATTCCTAACTTCGATCCGCAACCGATGGCGAGGACGACGTAGACCGGGTGCCAGGGGAGATCGATCCCGGCGACGATCGGTGCCACGATCCCGGCTGCCGTGATCATCGCCACGGTCGCCGAGCCGAGGGCCGTGCGGAGGATCGCGGTGATCGCGAAGGCTGCCGGGATGAGGAGCCGCTGATCCGCCGGCAGCGCCGCTGCCGCGAGGCCTGCAACTCCCGCCTGCTCGAGCGCCCGGCCAAGCGCGCCGCCGGCGGCGATCACGAGCACCACCTCCCCTGCCTCGACCACCCCCTCGCGAACCGCCCTGGGGGCATCGGTGCGCCCGCCGCGGCCGCTGATCGCAAGCACCACCGCCGCGAGGGCGCCAAGCGTGAGCGCCACATGCTTGTCGCCGAGCGCGCGAGCTGGCCCGGCGACGCCTTCCGGCAGCCATCGGGCAGAAGCCCCAAGGGCGATGAGTGCCACCGGGAGGAGGATCGTGACGAGCGCCGCCGAGAGCGACGGAAGGGTCGGCAGCTGAGCAGGCGGGGCGGAATCGGCCATGTCGCGGAGCGGAATCGCCCCGAGCCTGTCGGCCCGTCGGGCGAAGGCGAGGCCGGCCAGCGCCGACAGGATCCCCACGATGATTCCCTGACGCATCGCAACGAGGAGATCGACGCCGAAGAGATCGGCCACGAACAGCGGCCCCGGCGCCGGGGGGACAAGTGCCGGTGTCATCGTCGCGCCGGCGACGATCGAGAGGAGGAGGAGGAGATAGTGCCCGCCGGTCGCGCGATACGCCGCCTTCGCCAAGGGAAGCAGGAGCGAGAGGACAGCCTGAGGCAGCATCGTTACGCCGAGGATCAGGCCTGCAAAGGTAAACGCGATCGGTGTCCGGCCG
>CANGIH010000232.1 GCA_947453875.1 Planctomycetaceae bacterium
CCCGATTCCACGGGAATGCGCGGGCGGTTGCCCCGAGATCTCCTCCCGAAAACCGACCGGCGTCGGGCGGCTTTCCGCGATGCTCTCTCAGCCGACCTCGGCGTCCGCGACGATGCGCCCCGCCCGCCGGGCGTTTTCGAGCGTGGCATGGTCTCGCTCGGTCTGATCGGCGTAGGCAACCGCGAACGTCCCGATCGCCTTGTCGAACTGTTCGCCGCTTCCCAGGTAGCCGTCGATGGCGGCGGCGTCGCCGGAGCGCGCATGGGCTCCCGCCAACGCCCAGCCGCACAGCTCCGCGTAGCGATCGAGGCCGCACGGCTCCAAATCGTCGATCGGCACCGAGAATTTCATGTCGCGCAGTTGCCGCACGTAGTAATCGTGTCCGTCGCGGGCCCGCAGCCATCCCAGGAAAATATCGCTGGTCGCCTGGATCATGCGTTGCCCAGCCACCACACGCTGCCCCTGGTTGGCATAGGGCGACGGCCCGGCATACGGGGCCAACACCGACTGCCTCGCCTCTTTGATCTGCAACAGGAGGGGATTGCGGTCATCGCACACCAGCAACGCCACGAAGCAGCGGGTGCCGACGCTGCCGATGCCGACCACGCGTGTGGCGTAGTCCTCGAGACGGTAGCGTTCCAGCACGAATCGGCGGGATTCGTCCAGCGACTGCCGATAGCGATGAATTCCGTGCCGCACGATCCGGATGGCCCGCTCGTCGACCACGCGCGTCGTGAGCGGCGGCGACTCCACGAATTGCCTCACGTGCCCCATCTGCTCGGTGATCTTCGGCAACAGTCGATCGCCCGCCCGCTGCCGGGCCTTGTTGGCCATCCGCTCGCTCAACCGCCGGGATTCCTCGTCGGTGGCGCTCGCCACCAGATCGTCGGCGTCGATGTGGAAGTACCAGATTTCCAGCGGGCTCATCTCGGCGAAGTCGTGCATGTGCCGGCGATAACTGGCCGCGCTCCGCACCGCCAAATCGGAGCAGCGATCCTCTGAAAACCCGTTCACCCGCGCCGCCACCACCAGACTCGCCGCCAGACGCTTCACGTCCCATTCCCATGGGCCGCGGAGGGTCTCGTCGAAGTCGTTGATGTCGAACACCAGCTTGCGTTCAGGCGAGGCGAACACGCCGAAGTTGACCAGATGGCAATCGCCGCAGGCCTGCACCGTAAGGCCCGACACCGGCGTTCCGGCCAGATCGCAGGCCATCACCGCCGGCGCCCCCCGCAGGAACGCGAACGGGTTTTGCAGCATCCGCCCGAAGCGAATCGGGGCGAGTTCAGGCAATCGGCCTTCGTTCGATCGCTCGAGCATCGCGATCACGTCGCCGCCGTCCGCTCGCCCCGTCCAGTCGCCGTGCGAGTTTCGAGGCACACGCTGCCGCAGCGTCTTGCCCGATAGCTGTCTGTCGGCAAACGGGAGCCCGCTCATGTCGCTTCCTCGTCGAGGGCCGGTCTTGATCCACCAGGGCGGCTCGAGCCGGCCCACCACCGACGGAGCGTTCAATCGAGCACAAGCGGCTCGGGCATGAACAGCAGGACCGGAATAATGAGGGAGACAAGCCCCAGGGCCCTCCGCCACGCCCCGAGCGGCGGCCCCTCGTCGTGGACCGGCGGATGGTCGACGCCGATGAGCGTCACAAGCACCACCATCAGCGTCCAGTTCGTCCGCCCCGTGACGATGATCGATCCAATAGCCGCCAGGAGCACGCCACGCGCGATCCACACTGAGCGATCGCCGAACAGCGCGTAGATGACATGCCCGCCGTCGAGCTGGCTCATCGGCATCATGTTGAGCCCCGTGACGAGCAGCCCCACCCAACCGGCCATGAAGAGGGCGTTGGGGCGGATCGTCCCTGACTCGATGTCGGGGCGCACCCACTCAAGCAGCCACTGCCCGCCAAGCGGCAGGCTGAACAGGCTCGTCGAGGAGGGCTCGGCCGAGGCCATCCCCGCGATGAGTGCCGGAATGGCCACCATCAGCCCCGCCAGCGGTCCAGCGATGGCGATGTCGAAGAGCTGCCGCCGCCCCGCCCGCGATCCATCCATGCCAATCACGGCGCCGAGCGTGCCGGTCAGCAGCACAGGGACGGGGAGGAAAAAGGGGAGCGTCGCCGGGATCCCATGGATCGTCGCCGCGACGAAGTGGCCCGCCTCGTGGGCCGTGAGCACCGCAAGCACCGCCACCATGTAGACAAGCCCCCGCATCCCATGCTCGGCGAGGCCGGCGGCAATGTCGGCATCGACCCCGAGGATCAATGGCTCCCAGCCGACGACGCCGGCGGAGAAGGTGGTGGCCGCCGTGAGCAGATAGAGCACCCCCTGAATCACACGCCGACGCACGACGATGGGGGGCGTCCGTCCGGGGAAGGGAAAAACCGGGTAGACCGGCTGGCCCGACTCGAGGGTGGGAGAGGTCGCAGACATGGTGATCCAGAGGATACCCCGCTCCCCCACTTTCCGCAGTTTTTCGACCGCGCCCGAATGCTGCCAGTCGCATGCCGAGACTGCTACACTGCGATGCCTCCAAGGCACCGCCACCGCCCGCCCACGAAAGGCCCTTCCGTCATGCTTTCCACGATCGAACGTCGACTGGCCGGCGTCCGTCGACTGGCTGGCCCGCTCACCGCCGCCGTCGCCTCTCTGGCCGTAGTCCTGTCATCGGCAGCCACGGCGAGGCTGGCCTCTGCCCGGGAGGTGATCGCTGTTGTCGCCATCGACAGCTACGGCGATTTGAAGCAACAGCTCACCTGGGTCGGCCCGCATGTTGACAACCCGGGGCTCGCCGGAATGGTGGAATCGCTCCTCCTCCTCTCCACCCAGGGCAAGGGGCTCACCGGCCTCGACGTGAAACGGCCAATCGGGGTGATCGTCACCTCGGAGAATGGTGACATCGGCATCCACGCGGTCGTACCGGTCAAGGATCTCGACAAACTCCTCGGGGCGCTCCAAGGGGCAACCGGCCCGGTGGAAAGCGATGGCGATACCCGCCGCCTCACGCTGCCGAGTGGTCAGGAGATCGAGATCACCGAGCAGGATGGCTGGGCCGTCATCGGTCAGCGTGGTCAGGCCTTCGGCATCGCTGATCCGGCCAAGCTGCTTGCCCCGCTTGTCGACACCTACACCCTCGCCGTGGAGACCCATCCCGCTGCGATGCCCGAATCGCTCCGTGCCCTGTTGGCCGCCGGAATCCAGCAGATGGCCGCCGCTGCCGCCAGCCAGGGGCGCACGGTCGATGCCCAGGCGCTGCAGACGGCGCTTGCGAGCCTCTCTGGCGTCGAGACACTCACGCTCGCGATGGCGATGGATCCGAAGGAAAACACCGTGTTCCTCGAGAACAAGGTGATCGCGGTCAACGGTCCGGCGGCGGCTTCATCCACCACCCCCCTCACCGTGGCCACCGCCGCCACGCACGATGGCGGCATCCACGCCGTCAAGGCCCATGCCGTCCAGCCCCTCAACGACTCGCAGAAGCGGCAACTGATGGCGATCCTCGACGGTGCCATGCCGCGTGGCAACGACGAGATCTCGAAGGTCGTCTCGACCGTCGTCCGTGGTCTCCTCGAGGCGATGGCCGAAGCAGGTGGCCTCGACGCCGCCCTCACCGTCGACACGAGCGTCGCCGGCCAACTCCCGGTGATCACCGTCGGGGCGCATGTCGCTGATGGCCCCAAGCTCGAGCGGCAGGTGAAGGATCTCTTCGGCGGCAACACGAAGCTGCCCAAGGAAGTGAAGGCGAAGTTCGACACCGGCAAGGTGGGGAAAGCCAATCTCCACACCGTCACGATCGACGTCTCCGCCACGCCGGCCGCGGGCATCGTCGGCCCCGCGGTGGAACTGACGCTCGCGGTCACCCCCGACTATGCCTTCATCCTCCATGGCGGCGACGTCCAGAAGCGGCTCGACGAGCTTCTCGCGACCAATGGCAAGGCCAACACCAGCGTTGGCGACGAGGAGGTGCCGGGGGCCGCGATCTCGCTGGCACTCGATCGGATCCTCGCTTACGCGGCGTCGATGGGGGTCGGGCCGCAGGCGGAAGCCGCCGCCGAACAGGCTGGCAGCCTCACCGAGACCGACAAGGATTCCGGCTCAGTCCACCTCTCCACCAAGCCGATCGACCGTGGCATCGTCACCCGGCTCACCGCCGGGGCGGGTGTCCTCAAGGCCGCCGCGACGATGGCGCAGCAGCAGCAGGGAATCGGCGGCCCGGGTGGCCGACCCGCCCAGCGGATCCCGGCCGAGCGTGAACCGGCAGGCGCCCGCTGACCTCCTCCCGACTAACGCGACCATTCGGCACGCGGAGGCAACGGGCGGAATCCCTTGCCTCCGCGTGTTCGTTCCCAGGGCCCACGCCCCGATGCATCGGCGCGGCGCCGATCGACCTCCAGCACCAGTTCACTTCTCTCCTCCCCAGGCATTCGATCCGTGATCACCTCCGCATCCGGCTCCCCTTCCCAGAGCGGCTCCCCTTCCCAGAGCGGCTCCCCTTCCCAGAGCGGCCTCCGCCACGAGATCGCCGGCGTGTCGGTGGCCGATCTCGCCCGCGCCCACGGCACGCCACTCTATGTTTACGACGCCGAGACGATCCGTCGCCGCTGCCGCGACCTCACGCAGCCGCGCGGGAGCAATGCCTGGGACACCGTCCGCTTCGCCCAGAAGGCCTGCTCGAATCTCGCCGTGCTCGATCTGGTGCGGCGGGAGGGGGTGGTGGTCGATGCGGTGAGCACCGGTGAGATCCATCGGGCACTCGCCGCCGGCTACGCCCCCCACGCCGACCGCTCGCCATCCGCCGATGGCCTGCCGCCGGTCCACCCGATCGTCTACACCGCCGACATCTTCGACCGCGATGCCCTCGACGAGGTCGCGCGGTTGGGCATCCATGTCAACTGCGGCTCGGCCGACATGCTTGAGCAGCTCGCCGCGCGGGTGCCGGGGGCCGAGGTGACGCTCC
>CANGIH010000233.1 GCA_947453875.1 Planctomycetaceae bacterium
AGCTCGACGCGGCGGGGATCTTCGTCTCGGCGATGCGCGGCGACGGGCAGAAGGTGAAGCCGCTGACCGTGACGGCCGTCGGCAACCGGAGCATCTTCCCGGCCGACCGCGAGATCGACGACCACGTCTACTGCATGTACGAATATCCCGCCCCGGGCTACGAGGAAGACAAGAACAAGAAGGTGGTCGTCACCTACTCCTCGATCAATGGCAACGGCTTCGGCGATTACGGCGAGGTCGTGATGGGGACGAAGGGGACCCTCGTGCTCGAACGCGAGCAGGAGGTGATGCTCTACAAGGACAGCGCCAAGGACACCCGCGTCACGGTCGCCAAAACGAAGGACGGCGCCCCGACACTCGACACCACGGAGAGTGGCGGTGGCAGCAAGGCTGCTGCCGGCGGGCCTGCCGGCGGCGATGGGGCCCCCCCGTCGCGTGGCTACACCGAGGAACTCGAGCACTGGGCCTGGTGCATCCGCAACCCCGATCCGGAGAACCAGCCGCGCTGCAAGCCGGAAGTGGCGATCGCCGACGCAGTGATCGCCCTGGTGAGCAACATCGCCCTCGGCGATCCGGCCACGAAGGCCCGGATCGACTTCAAGCCGGAGTGGTTCGACATCGCCAGCGACGAGACCCCCGAGGGGGTCGTGCCGGACGTCAATCGGGACAAGTACAAGGCCTGAGACGCGCAGGCCGTGGACCGGTCCCTCCGCGGTCGAGCCGCGGATTGGTCCCTCCGCGGTCCAGCCTACGGACTGGACAAACGCAGCCCGGGGTGCGTAAATTGTGCTGAAGGTTCTGCAAGGAGCCGATTCAAACTCCGTGTCGCCGATTCTGGACGGCGTCACCCACTTGGCGGACGGGCGCTTCTGGCGGAGCGGCTCCCGCGAAGGAGAGTTGTCATGCAATTGCGGACGAAGTCCAGGCGCGCGGCGAGCTTTTCTGCGTCGGCGTTGCTGTCGGTGATCGCGGGCTGGGCGTTGTCGATCGTCACCACGGCGGCTCTGCTCGCCGTCGGTTGGGCCGGTCACTCCACCCACTGGACGTTCGGGTTCGGTGATCATGCCCCCCACGCCCGACCAGGACAGGGGCACGACTCCGCCCATGCTGAGGAGCCGGGAAAAGTCGATTCTCCGCCCGCCGACGGCGACCAGCTTGCTCATGCAGGGAGTGCTGATGCCACAGAGGAATCGCTGCACGGCACCGTCCGCTTCCCCTCGAAGGAGGCGCTCGAGCGGACGGGGATCGAGGTCGTCCCGGTGGAGCGGCGGCCGATGGTAAGCGAGCTCGAGGTCGCCGGGGTCGTCGACTACGACGAGCGGCGCACCGCGCAGCTCTCCTCCCGTGTCGGCGGAAGCATCTGGCGCGTCGAAAAGCACCTCGGCGACCTCGTCCGCAAGGGAGAGGTGCTCCTTGTCATCGACAGCCAGGAGGTGGGGCGGCTCAAGGCCGAGTTCCTCAATGCCCTGGTGACGTTCGAGTCGCGGCGGGAGCAGATGGCGATCCTCGAGGAGGTCCAGGGGGCCGTGATGGGGAGGCAGCTCCGCGAGGCCCGCGCCGCTCTCCGCGAGGCCCGGATTCATCTCGTCAACGACGAACAGGCGCTCGTGAACCTCGGCCTCCCCGTGGCGATCGCCGATTACGAGGCGCTCGTCGACGAGGCCCGGGCCGAGCGGATCCGCACCGTTGGGCTCCCTGAAGAAGTCATTGCCGGCCTCGACGATGACGTCGTGACATCGAATCTTCTTCCCCTCTCGGCGCCGTTTGACGGCGTGGTGGTGGGCCGCGATGCCGTGGTTGGGGAGGTGGTCGAGGCTGCCAAACCGATCTTCGAGGTGGCGGATGTGTCGCGGATGATCCTCTCGCTCAAAGTCGACAAGGAGGACGCCGGCAAGGTGGCGATCGGGCAGCCGGTGCGATTCCGCCCCGACGGCTCCGACGAGGAGTATGTGAGCCGCATCACCTGGATCTCCACCGAGGTCGATCAGGCCACCCGCACGCTCCAGGTGCGGGCCGAGGTCGACAACCAGTCGACACTTCCCGTCGTCTCCAATGCCGGCCTCCGTGCCCACACCTTCGGCAGCGGCCGGATCGAAATCGACCGCCGCGGCACGGCGATCGTCGTCCCCTCGCAGAGCGTGCAGTGGGACGGCAGCCGGTGGGTGGTGTTCGTCCCCTCCGGCGACGTCGCCTTCACCGCCAGGGAGGTGCATCCGGGCATCCGTGAGGGAAACGACGTGGAGATCATCGGCGACCCGGCGGGCGGCACGCTCGAGCGGGTGGTGCGGGCGGGGAGCCACGTCCTCAAAAGTCAGGTGTTGCTGGAGCGGATGGAGTCAGGGGAGCTGTGATGAGCCTGCGCAACCGCCCCCTTGGGCGGTTGCCCTCCGGCGCCGTTGCATCCCGCTCTTCCCCCTGACCCCGGGCCCCTCCTCCCATGCTCGATTCCATCATCGCCTGGTCGCTTTCGCGACGAATCCTCGTGCTTCTCGGCGCGGCCGTCATCTGCCTCATCGGCTGGGTGGCCGTCCGCGGCCTCGTCATCGACGCCTTTCCCGATACCACCCCGGTCCAGGTCCAGATCAACACCGTCGCCCCGGGGATGGTGGCGGAGGAGGTCGAGCGTCAGATCACCTTCCCGGTGGAATTGGCGATGGGAGGGATGCCGGGGCTCGAAGACATCCGCAGCGCCAGCATGTTCGGCCTGTCGGTGGTGATCGTCACCTTCCGTGACGGCACCGACATCTACTTCGCCCGCCAACTCATCAACGAGCGCCTTGGCACGGTCGAGGTGCCGCCTGGTGTGGCGCGACCGGAGATGGGGCCCGTTTCGACCGGGTTGGGGGAGGTGTTCCACTACATCCTCGTTCCCCGCGGCATGAGTCTCACCGACGTCAAGACGCTCCAGGAGTGGACGCTCAAGCCGGCACTCCGTGCCGTGGCGGGCACGGCGGAGGTAAACGCCTGGGGGGGTCTCAACAAGCAGTACCAGATCAGGATCGATCCGGGGCTCCTGCGCCGCTACGACCTCTCCTTTGACCAGGTCGTCGAGGCGGTGCCGCGCAACAACTTCAACGTCGGTGGCGGCTCGATCGACCGCTCCGGCGACGCGGTGCTCGTGTATGGAGTCGGCCGGACCGTCGATCCGGAGCAGATCGGCCGGATCGTGATCGCCTCGCGCGACGGTGTCCCGATCCGCATCCGCGACGTCGGCGAGGTGGTGATCGGCCATGAGATCCGCAAGGGGGCGGTGACGGCCGGCGGCGACGGGGAGGTGGTCCTCGGCCTCGGTTTCATGCTGATGGGCGAGAACAGCTACGCCGTCACCACGCGGCTGCGCGACCGCTTCGAGAAGCTCCTCCGCACGCTGCCGGAAGGGGTCGAGGCGAAGATCGTCTACGACCGCACGAAGCTCATCGACAGGGTGATCGCCACGGTGCGGCAGAACCTCCTCGAGGGGGCCTTTCTCGTCGTCGTCATCCTCTACATGATGCTCGGCAATCTCCGCGCCGGGCTCGTGGCCGCGACCGCGATCCCGCTCTCGATGATGTTCGGCTTCATCGGCATGTGGCAGGCGGGGATCGCCGCCAGCCTCCTCTCCCTCGGCGCGATCGACTTCGGCATCGTCGTCGATTCATCGGTGGTGGTGATCGAGAGCATCCTCGAGAAGATCGCCCACCATCCGGGAGCGACCGGCGCCGCCCGCCTCAAGCTCGTCATGGAGGCGACGAGCGCCGTCAAGAAGCCGGCCTGCTTCGGGCAGCTGATCATCATGATCGTCTACATCCCGATCCTGTCGCTGGAGGGGGTCGAGGGGAAGATGTTCCGGCCGATGGCGCTGACGGTGATCTTCATCCTCATCGGCTCGCTCGTGCTCTCGCTCACCGTCGTGCCGGTGCTGTCGAGTATCTTTCTTCCGAAACGGGTCGATTCCCACGACGTGCTTCTCGTGCGCCTCCTCCGCGCGGCCTACCGCCCCACCCTGCGGGCCTGCCTGGCAGCGCGGGGGACGCTCGCCATGGCTGCCGCGGCCCTCCTCTTCATCACGTTCCTGCGCGCTTCGACGCTCGGCACGGAATTCGTTCCGAAGCTATCGGAGGGGGATATCGTTCTCGGCATCATCCGCGCCCCGGGCACGAGCCTCGAGGAGTCGTGCCGGATGAACACGCGAATCGAGAAGGCCCTCCTCGACGCCTTCCCCCACGAGGTGGCGCAGGTCTGGAGCCGCGTCGGCACGCCGGAGGTGGCCACCGACGCCGGCGCCCTTGAGGGGACCGACCTCTTCATCGCCCTGCGGCCGCGGGAGGAATGGAAAGCGGCCCGGACGCAGGCCGGCCTGGTGGAGGAGATGAACAAGATCGTCGAGGGGATCCCGGGGCAGATCATCTGGTTCACCCAGCCGATCGAGCAGCGGATCAACGAGATGGTGTCGGGGGTGCGGGCCGACATCGCCGTCAAGGTGTTCGGCACCGACCTCGATCGGCTCGTCTCCAAGGCCAACGAGGTGGCCGCGGTGATCCGCACGGTGCCGGGTGGAGCCGACGTCGCCGTCGAGCAGGTCGCGGGCCAGCCGATCCTCAAAGTCGCCGTCCGTCAGGACGAGATCGCCCGCTACGGGATCGCCGCGAAGGAGATTCTCGACGTCATCGAGAGTGTCGGTGGCAAGGCCGTCGGGCAGATCGTCGAAGGGCAGTTCCGCTTCCCGATCGTCGTCCGGCTCCCGGAGGCGCTCCGTGCCGGTCCGGAGGCGCTCGCCACCATTCCGCTCCGCTCCCCGGCCGGAGAGATCGTCCCCCTCGGGCGGATCGCCGACATCGACACGATTCGCGGTCCGAAATATGTGACACGCGAATGGAGCGAACGCCGCGTCGTCGTGCAGTGCAACGTCCGCGGCCGCGACGTCGGCGGCTTCGTCGCCGAGGCCCAAG
>CANGIH010000234.1 GCA_947453875.1 Planctomycetaceae bacterium
AAGGCAATTTTTCCCGCACGAAACAGCTTTTCCGGAGCAATCATCACTCCGGCCCACCCGCCACGACATCCCCCTGATCGGCAGCCGAGGAACCGGCCAGGCCGTCTCCGGACACGCCGGGTTCACCAGCGACAACCTCACCGGTGGCCGCCTCCCGGGCAGCAGTCAAGGCCCGCTCGGCCGCATCGGCCTCCGCAGTGGCCCGATCGATCCGCTCCTGCTCCCGCTGCTTGCGTCGCTCGTCGGCGGCCGCGACCTCTGCCTGCGCCGCACGCGACTCCGCTTCGACGACGATCTGATCGACCGCCTCCGCCGAGAGCCCACCCATCTCCATGAGATCGTCGGGCTCGATGACAGAGAGATCGTCGTAGGAGAGGAAGCCTTCCCCGACGAGCTTTTCGGCCAGCGACTCGTCGAGGCCGGTGATCGAGGAGAACCCGGTGACGGCCCGCTCGATCTGCTGGTCGAGCTCCTCCCGGGTCATGATCTCGATGTCCCAACCGCAAAGCTTGCTGGCGAGGCGGACATTCTGGCCACGCCGCCCGATCGCCAGAGAGAGCTGATCTTCACGCACAAGCACGATGCCCCGCCCGAGCATCTGGCAGAGGATCACCTCGTCGACCTCGGCCGGCTGCAGGGCATTGGGAACGAGCACCTGGAGATCGTCGCTCCACCGGACGATGTCGATCCGCTCTCCACCAAGCTCCTCGACGATGTTCTTGATGCGGTTGCCACGGACGCCCACACACGCGCCGACACAGTCGACGCGGGCATCGGAACTGATCACAGCCACCTTGCTGCGGTAGCCAGGCTCCCGGGAAATCGCCCGGATCTCGATCACACCGTCTGCGATCTCTGGGATCTCCTGCTCGAACAGACGCTGCACCAACTGGGGACGGATGCGAGAGAGAATGATCTTCACCCGACTGCCGACCTTGCGAACCTCGAAGATCGTGGCGCGGATACGTTCGTTGGGGTGGAATGCCTCGCCTGGAATCTGCTCGCTCCGCGGCAGAATCGCCTCGGTGGCGCCGAGCGTCACGGTGGCAGTGGCCCCCTCGAACCGGCTCACCACCCCGGAGACCATCAGACCGATCTGCTCCTCGAACTCATCATGGATGGCGTCGCGTTCCGCCTCACGGATCTTCTGGATGATGACCTGCTTGGCAGTCTGGGCACCGATCCGCCCCGAAAGCTCGGCGGTGTCGATTTCGACACCGTCGCGGGTTCCATGGACGCGGCCATCGCCACGGTCGATGGCCACCTGGATGTCGGCAGATTCACCGTACTGGCGGGTCAGCGCCGTGACGAGCGCCGCTTCGATCGCCTGGAAGACGATCTCCTTGTCGATGTTCTTGTCACGGTGGATCGCATCGACGATGCGGAGGATTTCTTCTGGCTTCATGGGTGTCTCGGACGGCGATCTCGACGAACGGCTCGTGTGGGGTCAACCCTGACACCGCCCGTGGTGGGGCGCTGCCCGGCATCGACCCCGCGAATGTCGGCACTGGCTTGGGCTGGCGTTGCCCACAAGGCAACGTCAAACCCAGGGCGGCATGCCATCGGGGCATGACCGGCCGGCCGACGCCACACACGAACTGGTCGCCCACCATGCGGCGAAAGCCCGAAGGGCAACAACACCCTCCGGCGCCCACAGCATGACTGCGCTTCCGGACTCCAGCAGCCACCTCCACGAGGCACAACCCGGAAGGGTATGGGCGCGGGCTGAGACTGTCAAGCTGCCGCCGTCCATCCCGCGGGGGATGGGCCTGGCATGGTCGCGAAACGCCTGACCGCGGCGCCGGCAGGAGTCAGGCCCCCAGGTTCCAGCCGGCGATGACGACCGACCCCGCCTGTCCCTGCGGGGTGACCGACGAGGAGACGAAACTGGCCCCGGCGGGGTCGCCGGCCACCGCAGCCCGGATGGCGCATTCGGGATCGGGCGACTGGAAATTGAGGAGCGGGAAGAGGGTTCCATGCCGCATGGCGAGCAAGCTGGCGATGCACTCGACGAGACCACTGCCGGCCCCCAGGTTGCCGAAGTTGGCCTTCGCCGCCACCACCGGCACTGCGGCGGAATCCTGCCCGAGCACGTCACCAATCGCCTCCGCCTCGCTGCGGTCGCCCCCCACGGTGCTCAGGCCGTGGGCATGGACATGCCCCGGCCGCCCGGCAGGAAGGTTCGCCATCTCGAGCGCGCGACCGAGCGAAAGCCCGAGGGCCTTCCGGCGGAGCCCGAGATTGTGGCTGTCGGCGGCGTGGCGCGAGGCATGGCCGAGCACTTCCCCATGAATCGTCGCCCCTCGGCGGAGGGCATGCTCGAGTTCCTCGAGCACGAGCACCGCCGCCCCTTCCCCCAGCACCATGCCACGCCGATTCCGGTCGAAGGGTCTGCTCCAGCCGGCCGGATCATCGGCCCCAAGTGCCACCTGCTCGCTCTGCAGAGCGTGGACCGTCTTCATCGGGTGGACACGGGTTCCGGTCGCTCCGGCGAGCATGACATCGGCGGCACCTCGCTGGATCGTCATCGTCGCTTCACCGATCGCCACGTGGCCACTGGCCTCGCGGACCGTCAACGAATTGCTCGGGCCCCTCAGATCGTTGTAGATCGCGATGTGGCTTGCAGGCATGTTCGGCAGGTATTTGAGCAGCCACAGCGGGTTGAGCAGCGGCATCCCGTCGGTGGCCCAACGGTCGAAATCGAAGCCTCCGCCGGCTCCCTGACAGCGGGCGACCCCGGCGGTGAAGTCCTCCGGCAGGGTCAGCATGTAGTCAGAACCGAAAACACACCCGAAGCGCTCCGGCACGCGGTCGGCCGCCGTCAGGCCGCAACTGTGGAGCGCTCGCTGGGCTGCAGCGACGGCCATCTGGCTCTCACGGCACATCACCTTCAACCCCTTGCGGATCGCCTTCTTCACCTCGGTTTCGAGGGGACCGAAGTTGTCGATCTCGCCGGTGAAACCGCGGGCCTCGGCTCCATGGTGGAGCGGCAGGCCATCGGTCGGGAACAAGCCGATCGGACCGACGGCGCTGCGGCCTTCGATGAGCCCGCTCCACAGCTCGTCGGGCGTCAGGCCCAACGGGGAGATGAGCCCCATCCCGGTAATCACGACACGACGGCCAACGCTTCTGGACATGGACTGCTCCTGATGGGCGACTGGCATCATGGGGCTCCGCGGAGCCTCGGCTCCACCAGCACCACCACGTCGGTCCTCTTGGCATCGGCGAGAAGGGCCGCCGAGCTGGCCGTATTGTTGCCAGGCACCGGCCAGGGAACCAACCCCAGCCCCACCACGAGGACGTGCGACACCGGCCAACGGAATCGCTCCCCTATCCTGACGGCCGAGACCTGCGGGACTTCGATCTGGAGCCGCTGACGATTCTGGGTCGGGAGTGTCACCGGGACGGCTGCCATCCTTTCCACCTGGTCGATCCGACACCGGATCACCGCCTCCACAGCGGTGCCGTCCCGCGTCAGCAGCGGCTGGACATCCAGCGTGATCCCTTCGTCGCTGGCCGCCGGCAACGACTGCCATCCCGGCGGCACGGGAGCGGGCTGAACTTCCTGCACGTAGGGCCGACGACGACCGCCCGAGAGCACGGCCGGAAGGCCGTTGGCGGCCTGGACAGCGCCAGTGGGAAGCTCCGCGCAGTCACCCCGGCGACGGAGGAGAGCGAGGAGACCGGCCGCCTCCTCGCGCGACATGATCCAGGCCTGCACCCCGGGCGTGGCGGCGGGGATGGGATGGAGCATGGCATGGGCATCGTTTCGCCAGCTCGGACTCCCCACCCCGAGGACACGGACCGAGAAGCGGTGGGGAATGGCGGCATCCGTGACGAAACGCGCCACGATTTCCTCGACCCTCTCCTGCATTTCAGGGCGATGAAACACCCGCATCGCCTGCTCGTCGGCGGAGAGCGACGCCGGCACTTCCCCATGCCACGCTGCGTACCCCGTCTCCTGGAGCACCCAGTCGACGACATACTTCTGGCTCCCCGGGCCCGCCTGCCGGACCCAGGGGCTGATGTCGTGTGTTTTCAGGGTCTGTCCGGCGTCGGCGGGGAGCTGAGCCGACGCAGTGGAGCCGACCAACAAGGAAAAGAAGAACGCGATCCCCCAGAGCATCAGCCAGAGCATCAGCCAGAGCATCAGCCGGCGGAGGGGAGGGGAGGGGAGGGGCATCGGCAGGACCCTTTGCGGGGGGTTCGATGCAGGGCGGAGGCGTCAGCCAGGACATGCCCACAATCGTGGTGGGTTCCCCGTGACGAGTCGAACGCCGGGAGGGGGGGAGGTTAGGCCGCCAGCACGCCAAGGACAAGACCGCCCCACTCTGCCATGCCAGGACTTGCGGGCCATCAGTGTGCACACGCCGCCCGTCCGGGGTGGGCCCGGACAACCGACTACCGCAATCTGGCGAGGACGAGCGAGGCATTGTGGCCGCCGAAACCGAAACTGTTGCTCATCACAACGTCGACGCGGGCGTCGCGGGCCACCCGAGGAACATAGTCGAGGTCGCAGTCGGGATCGGGTTTTTCGAGGTTGATCGTTGGTGTGATCACGCCGCGAGTCAGGGTCAGGGCACAGACCACCAATTCGATGCCACCACTGGCCCCGAGCGTGTGCCCCAACTGGCTCTTCGTGCTCGACACGGCGAGTTTGGGAGCGTGCGCCCCGAACACACGCTTCATCGCCACCGTCTCCGCCTTGTCGCCGAGCGGCGTGCTTGTCCCATGGGCGTTGATGTAGTCGATCGCGTCAGGCGGCAGTCCGGCGTCGGCGATCGCCATCGACATCGCCCGGGCCGCACCGCGCCCCTCCTCGTCGGGCTGGGTGATATGGCCGGCGTCCCCGCTGGCCCCATACCCCACAAGCTCACCGTAGATGCGTGCACCGCGAAGGCGGG
>CANGIH010000235.1 GCA_947453875.1 Planctomycetaceae bacterium
CGCAGCGATCACCCCTCTGCTGCGAAGGAGTATAGGAAGGCGGAGCGTGAGGTTCTCGGGGAATATCGACTGTTCCCGGGAGGGGAAAACCGTGCGAAATGGCCTTTCTTGACAGTCACAACCCCCAATCCATACTGGTTTTCCTGCGCCGGTTCCGGCTCTGACGTTGCCCATCGCCTGCCGTGTTGTGGTGGTCCGGGAACGGTCGATCGGCCGGTGCAGGGCACTGCAGCAGTGAACTGACGCGGTTTCGCGGCCCGGGCAGGAACGGGGAGGCCCCCCGTTCGTGTTCCCCGGGACCCCCCCCATGGGAGTCCTGGCCGTACCGCGGTGTCGATCCCACGGAAGGGTTGTTGGCCCACGAACAATCTTTTTTCCGCGTACGGATCCCGATCGACACCCTTCTCAATTTCCCCCCCGCACGACGCGTGCCGGCCCGGAATCGTCCGCCTTCGGACCTTTTTAGGGCCACTGAACACCCCTCCAGGACGAGGACCGAGCTTTGCACGAATCATTGGCGATTGTCGGAATGGCATGCAGGCTCCCGGGCGCTGACGGCCTGGAAGCGTTCTGGAACCTCGTGGTGCATGGCCGCACCGCCTGGGGCCGCCTGCCCGACTCCCGCCTGCCGCGCGATCTGTACTTCGATCCCGAGAAGGGAAAGGTCGGGAAGAGCTACTCGGAGATGGGGGCGCTGGTCAGCGAGCGTCCGGCTGATCCTGCGGTGTGCCCGATCCGTCCGGACATGATCGACCGCTACGACATCGCCCATCACATCTTCCTGGAAGTCGCCTCGCAGGCTTGTCGTGACGCCGGACTCGATCCGTTCGCCATGCCCAAGCACCGGCGCACCGGCGTCTATGTCGGCCACACCGGCGGGAGCACCCGGATCGGTGACTACGTCTATTCGACCGGTATCGACGGCACCGCCACCTGGCTCTCCGAGGTCGAGGCCGCGCGGGAACTCCTCGGCGCGGATGCTGAGGAGGTGGCCGCGGAAGTCACGGCCGCGGTCCGCCGTGATCATCCGGGCCGTCGCCCCGGGCAGAAACTCGATCTGGGGGCACTCGGCGCCGCGAAGATCGTGCGCGAGGCACTCGGCCTCGATGGACCCTACCTCGTCGTCGATGCGGCCTGTGCGTCATCGCTCCAGGCCCTGGCGATCGCCGCCCGGGCACTCGATCAGGGTGGCATCGACCAGGCGATCGTCGGTGGCGCCTCCTACTGCAAGTCCGACAGCCTCGTGCTCTTTTCCGCGGCACAGTCGGTGAGCAATTCCGGTTCCTGTCCCTTCGGCCGTGGGGCCGACGGCCTGGTGACCGCCGAGGGCTATGTGGCCCTCGTCATCAAGACGCTCCCCAAGGCGATCGCCGACGGCGACCGCATCCGCGCCGTCATCCGCGGGATCGGTGTGGCCAGCGACGGCAAGGGAAAGAGCCTCTGGGCGCCGCGTCAGGAGGGGCAGAAGCTCGCCGTCGAGCGTGCCTACCCCGACAAGAGCGAGATCGGTCGGCTCGACTACATCGAGGCCCACGCCACGAGCACGCAGGTCGGTGACGCCACCGAGTTGGGGGCCCTTTCGTCGCTTGTTTCCGCCCATGTCCCGGCGGGGAAGAAAATCCCCATCGGCAGCGTGAAGGCCAACATCGGCCACACCCTCGAGACCGCCGGCATGGCGAGCCTCGTCAAGGTGGTGCTGGCGATGGAGCATGGCATGATCCCGCCCGGGTCGACCTGCCAGGAATACAACGAGGAATTCGACTGGGAAAGGGGGCCATTCACCGTTCCAGGCCAGCCCTTGTCCTGGCCGAGGCGGGCCGATGGCGAGGCGCGTCGCGCCGCCGTCAATGCCTTCGGCATCGGCGGTCTCAACGTTCATCTCGCTATCACCGAACACCTCCCCGGCCGCTCCGTCGCTGCCGCGATGCCCCGCCCGCGCGCCGCAGCAGACGACGATGCGGTGGCGATCGTGGGAATGGGAAGCGTGCTCCCTGGCGCACTCTCGGTGGAGGCCTTCCGGGCCGTCGTTCGGCAGGGGGAGTCGGTGATCGGCGCGGTGCCGGCATCACGCTTCAACCTCTCCCGTGCCCTCGATCCCTCCGCGCCGCGGACCTGGCACACCGTCGCCGGTGTGGGGGGCTTCGTCGAGGGTTTCGCCTACGACTGGCGCCGCCACAAGGTGCCGCCGAAGCAGATCGCGGCAGCCAATCCGCTCCAATTCATGCTCCTCGAGGCGGCGGATGCGGCGATCGCAGAACTCGGTGGCGTGGCGTCACTCGACCGTATCCGCACCGGTGTCGTCGTGGGGACGATGTTCGGCGGCGAGTTCTCCAACGACCTGCAGATGGGGCTGCGTCTGCCGGAAACCTCGCGCCATCTCCGCGCGGCCCTGAGCCGCCGCGGGTTCGCGGCGCGGGACGTGGAGCGGATCGTCGAGGGTTACGGCAAGAAGCTTCTCGAGAAGATGCCGGCGCTCGTCGACGAGACGGGCAGCTTCACGAGTTCCACTCTCGCCAGTCGGCTGACGAAGTCGTTCGACCTCATGGGCGGAGCGCTCGCCCTCGACTCGGGTGATTGCTCCGGCGTCTCGGCGCTGTCGGCTGCCATCGATCTCCTGCGCCAGCGCGACTGCGATGCCGTCCTGTGTGCCTCTGGCCAAAGGTTTCTCGACCTGACCGCATTCGAGGAACTCTCCCTCGCGGGGCTCCTCGCCGATGCTCCGGCATCGCCGCTTGCGGGGGCGCGCGCGGGGCGCGTTCCCGGCGAGGGAGCCGTGGTGATGGTGCTCAAGCGTCTCGCCGACGCCCGGAGTGCCGGCAACCGCATCCATGGCGTGATCCGTGGGGTGTCGGTCGGATCGGGGGCTTCGGTGGCCGGGGCTGCTTCCCGCGTCGTCCGTGAGGCCAGGATGCAGGCGGGGATCGTGCCGTCGGCCGTCAAGGCGATGGAGATCTCCGGTTCCGGGACCGGCGAGATCGACGAACCGGAATTCCGCGCCGTCGCCGCCGAATATGGCGTCGAGGCGGTGGCCGGGGCAGTCGAGGGGATCGTTGGTCACCTCGGGGCGGCCGCTGCCGCAGCCAGTGTGATCAAGCTTGTCGACGTTCTCGCGTCGGGGCACATGCCGCCGATGGTCGCGGGCGGAGCGGCACGGCCCGGGATGCGCGTGGCATCGTCCGAACCGGTCGCCCTGCCCGCAGTCGATGCCAGTGGCTACCGGGCTGGGTGTGTGACCGTCGTCCACGGCACGCAGGTCGGCCATGTCGTCATGGACAACGGCCGGCCCGTGCCGGCCGCGGCTCAGGAGCAGGGAGTGATGCCAGAGGCTGCGGCGATCGCTGCGCCTGCTCCCCGCGCTCTCCCCCACTCCAAGCCGGCCGGCCGGCCGCTCGTTGCCGCGCTCTTTCCGGGGCAGGGCTCGCAGTACACCGACATGTTCCGCGGCCTGCTGGCCGACTCACCGCTGGCCCGCCACGCGGCTGAGAGCCTCGATGGAATGGCCCGTGCTGCCGGGTTTGAGACCCTTGCCGGGATCGCCTGGCAGCCGGTCAACGGCATGGGCACCGTCGTCTGGGACACCCAGTGGGGGATGTACCTCGGTGACCTGCTCGCCTGGAAGGTGCTCGAGGGGATGGGATTCGCGCCCGACCTGATCGCCAGCCACAGCTTCGGGGAATTCCCGTCGCTGGTGGCCGCCGGTGCCTGGAGCTTCGAGGAAGGGGCCCGCGCCACGAAGGCCAGGGCCGATGCCGTCGCTCAGTTCGGCCCGAAGCAGGGGGCCATGGTGTCGGTGATCGCCCGTCGCGAGGAGGTCGCCGCGGCAATTGCACCCTTCGCTGATCAGGTGTGGGTGTGTGCGGAAAACGCCCCCGAGCAGTCGGTCATCGGTGGGCATGCCCGTGCGGTCGATGCCGTCGAGGTGCTCCTCGAGGGGCGGCGGATCCGCTCGAAGCGGTTGGCCGTGCCCAGTCCGTTCCATACGCCGCTGCTGGCGGCCGCCGCCGCCAAACTCGCCGAGGCCATCGCTCGGATACGAATCGTCTCTCCCGCCCGCCGTGTCTACAGCAGCACCACGGCCGCCCCGCTTGTATCGATCGATGATGTCCGCCAGAGCCTCGTCCGGCAGATGACGCAGACGGTGCGGTGGGTGGAGGTGGTCGAGAAACTGTGGGCCGAAGGGGTGCGGACGTTCGTGGAAGTGGGGCCATCCGGCGTGCTCACCGGGCTCACTCGTCGTATCCTCGAAGGACGCGAAGGAGCGACGTTCGTCCAGTTTGACCAGCGCGGACGCGATGCTGCGGGCCACCTCGCCAAGGTTCGCGAACAACTCCTCGCCGCCGGTGCGATCGTCGCCGCTGGAGCCGCGACGGCAGTAGCCGCGGCTACTCCGGTCGCACGGTCGGCGACGGTGCTCGCCTTTGATGCCACGGCTCGCCGCCGAGCCAGGAACCGGGCTGGCGGGGCGGGCCGTCCTGCCACGGCAGGCAAGCTGCAGGAGAAGCCCGCGTTCACGGCGGCCAATGGTCATGGCGATGCGAGCGGTCATCATGGATCGGCACCCCAGGGGCCCGCCGTGGTGCAGGCCGTCGTCGTGAAGCCGGTGTCTGTTCCGGTCACGCCGGCTTCTGCCGTCGTCAACCGAATTGCCGTCGCGGTGCCTGCGAAGCAGGCGGTTGTTCGTTTCGCTGCGGCTGATGAACTTGAGAACTATCTCGTCGAGTTCGTCGTCGACCAGACCGGCTATCCGAAGGAGATCGTGGAACTCGACGCCGATCTCGAGGGGGATTTGGGGATCGACAGCATCCGCAAGGCGCAGCTGTTCGGCGAGATCGGTCAGCGTTATGGGCTGTCGGCCGATGCGAGCGTGTCGCTCGACGACTTCCGCACGCTCCGCCACCTCCTC
>CANGIH010000236.1 GCA_947453875.1 Planctomycetaceae bacterium
CCGCGGGCTCGGGCCGCGGGCGATCGCGGCGCGGGCCGCGGGATGGGGGGGACGCGGGGGGCATCCCGCGCCGGAGCACTCTCCGCAGTCTGGGGGGCTCGGCGGATCTTCGTGACGCTTCCGCCATCTTAGCCGCAGAAGGGAGAACCATTGCCCCGATCCGCCGGAGTACCCATTTCGCCGTTCGCTGATTTTCCCAGACCGCGTCGCCGCCGCGGTCGCGGTGGCCTTGGCAGCATGCCCAGGCAGCGGGGGAGCGACCGGGGGAGGTTCGCCGGCGTGTCCTGACGCGGCGTCGTTAAACCGTTCCGAGGTCGGCACTTGCGAAGATGTCGTCCGGGGGCCCAGCCTTGACCCCGTTGGAAGGCCATTCCTATAGTCCGCGCCGTTTTTTATTCACGATCCCCGGGCCCCTGTCCCACGGCGTCGAGCTTGCACCCTCCCACCACCATCACCGCGCTCCATCGCGGGCACCGGCCGACGCCGGGTGCAGCTGCGCCGTCCTGCGCGCTTTGGCGGATGGTGCTGCTGCTGGCGGTCGTCGTCGGAGGCTGGTTTGCCGAGCCGGTTCCGGCACAGCCGATCGCGCCGCCGGAGTCCGCGGCTGGCACGCTTGCAACACTTCCGGCGCGGGGATTGGCGGCGGCGATCGCCGAGGCGGGGAGCATCGAGGTGCCGGCGGTCGATCCGTCCGAAGCGGTCCTCCTCCGCGCCGCGCAGGCGGCGCGTTGGACGGAGGGTTCGTACGACGTCTGGCATCTCACCGGAGGCGTGCGGATCGAACAGGGACCGACCGTCGCGGAATCGCACGAGGCCGTGGTGTGGATCGAACAGGATCCGGGCCCCTCCGCTGTCGGGCCCGGTGGCGTGGCGGATGCCGACGAGCCATCGATTCCGCCGCTCCGCGGCATGCTTGTCCGCATGGCGGGAAATGTCAGCGTGACGGCAGGGAGTCCGCCCGCGGAGGGAGCCCAGCCGGCGCTCTCGACGGTGCGCGGTCCGCGGTGGACAGGCCGCTTCTGGACGCGCCGTGATCCACGTCTGGAGTTCGCCAGCGTCGTGCCCCAGGCGGGCACCCCGCCGGTCTACGATGCTCCGGCCGATGTGCCGTCGCCCGTCCGTCCCGCGGTGGGATCCGGTGACGACGCGGGCGACCTCGAACTGGTGCAGCACACCGAACGCGATCGGGGCACCGACCTTGCGCAGTTCAGCGAATTCGCCGCTCCGTCTCCTCCTCCCGTCGCCGGCGCTTCAGGCGGCCGGCGTCTGCGGGCATTCCCCCGCTCGAGCGTGCCCCTCTCGGTCCGCTGGTTTCCAAGTCCGACGGGGGGCGAGTGGGTCGCGGTGATCACGTCGGGGGTGAACCTCGTCGTCGACGGCGTCGATCCCGCCGGACCGCTCGACATCGCCGCCGATCGGGTTGTCATCTGGACCCGCAGCGGCACCCAGCCCGATCTCGACGGCAATGCGGCCCAGCCAGCCGACACCCCTCTGGAGCTCTACCTCGAGGGAAATGTCGTCTTCCGCCAGGGGCAGCGCGTCGTCGAGGCGATGAGCATGTTCTACGACGTGCCCAGATCGTCCGGTGTGATCACCGGAGCCACCGTCCTCACGCCCGTCGACAACTACGCCGGTCTGGTGCGTCTGCGGGCCGACGTGCTCCGGCAGGTCGACCGGAGCCGGTTCGTGGCCCAGAAGACGGGGCTCACCTCCAGCCGCCTCGGGGTGCCCTCCTGGGAGTTCCGTTCACGGGAACTGGAGTTCACCGACGAACAGGTGCCGCTGGCCGGTCCGGATGGGCGGCCCCTGATCGACGCGGGGACGGGTGAGCCGGTGCTCGAACACCAGCAATTCGTCTCGAGCCGGGGAAACACCGTGACGCTCGCCGGGGTGCCTGTCCTGTGGTGGCCCGTCCTGGCGACCAACGCGAAGAAGCCGACCTTCTATATCAACAACGTGCAACTGAAGAACGACAGGATCTTCGGCACGCAGTTTCTCACCAGCTGGGATGCGTTCCAGGTGTTCGGTTGGCGGCGTCCCCCGGACGGCGTCGACTGGGATTTCGATGTCGACTATCTCAGCTACCGCGGTGTCGGTGGCGGCACGTCGCTCCTCTACAACCGCCCTGATTTTCTCGGATTCGGCACCCCCGCCAACGGCGTCCTCGATGCCTGGGTGATCAACGACAGCGGGATCGACAACCTCGGCCTCAACCGGCGCGACTTCACCTATCCGAATTCCTTCCGTGGCCGGACGTTCTGGCGGCACAGGCAGGATCTCGCCGGCGGCTGGCAGGCCCGGGGTGCCGCCGGCTGGATCAGCGACATGAACTTCCTCGAGGAATATTACGAGGCGGAGTGGGAGGAGGGCTACGAGCAGCGTACCTGGCTCGACCTGCGGCGGCCGACCGACAACCGCGAGCTGCGGCTGCTGACGAGCGTCCGCGTCGATCCGTTCTTCACGCAGACCGAATGGTGGCCGCGCCTCGACCACTACACGATGGGGCAGCCGCTCCTGCGCGATGCGGTGAGCTGGTACGAGCACAGCGGGTTGACCTACGCCCGGCAGAACCTGCCGCAGACACCGACCGCCGGCCAGGGATTGCAGTACTGGACGACATTGCCATACGAAAACAACGTCATCGGCGAGCGGTTCTCCACCCGTCATGAACTCGATCTCCCCTTCCAGGCGGGAGTGGTGAAGGTCGTGCCCTACGCCCTCGGTGAGTTGGCCCACTGGGGGCAGGATCTCACCCAGTCGCCCCTTGACCGGGCCTACGGCCAGGTGGGTGTCCGTTCGAGCGTGCCGATGTGGACGGCGGACGACACCGTCGAGAGCCAGCTGTGGAACGTGCACGGGCTGGCGCACAAGGTGGTCTTCGAAGGGGAGTTCTCCTACGCCAACAGCACGCAGGACATGAACCAACTGCCGCTGTACGACCAGATCGATGACGACACCATCAACCAGTACCGCCGCAACATCCCCTACTGGGACTACGGCGCGGTGCCGGGGCAGCCGACGCCGCTTCCCTACGCAACCGTCTTCGGCCCCGACGGGAAGTATGACCCGAGGTCGTACCTCGTCCGCCGTGGCATGGGGAGCTGGGTGACGGGGCCGACGGAAATCGCGCAGGACCTCACTGCCTTCCGGCTCGCGGCCCGGCAGCGCTGGCAGACCAAGCGCGGCCCGGCGGGCAACCGCCGGATCATCGACTGGGTCACGCTCGACATCGACGGGGAGCTGTTTCCGGTGACGGGGCAAAACTTCGGTCAGGTGATGGGCTTGTGGCAGTATGACTTCCGCTGGCACGTCGGCGACCGGACAACCGTGCTCTCCACGGCCGACGTCGACTTCTTCAGCGGCGGGCAGCAACTCTACACGGTCGGCGCGCTGCTCAACCGCACGCCGCGCGGGAGCGTGTACCTCGGCTTCAACGAGTTCGGAGGCCCAATCGACGCAAGCGTGCTCGTCGGATCGTACACCTACCGCATGAGCCCGAAGTGGGCGAGCTCCTTCGGCACGGCGCTCAATCTCCGCGGCATGAACATCGGCCAGAACTTCCAGCTGACCAGGATCGGTGAATCGTTCCTCATGACGTTCGGATTCAACGTCGACTACAGCCGCAACAATGTCGGCGTGACTTTCAACCTCGAGCCGCGGTTCCTCTCGCGGACCCAATTCGCCAGCCGCTCCGGCATCGATCTCCCGATGGCAGGGGCCTACGGTCTGGAGTAGGCGGCGCGCCGCCCGATGCGCCCTCCCGGAGGTGCTATTTCCCGGGAAGCTCCCAGCAGGGATTGAACTCCTTCCCGTCCGATACGAGGCAGTTGGCGACGCGGGACAGCAGAAGGAGGCTCGGGCCGTCATCAGGCCGCTTCTGCAGCAGGCCCCCGAGCAGGTGGGCCGCGCCGTGGAAATCGCGGTTTTCGAATGACGTCAGCGCTCCCTCGTAGCCCTGCTGGAGCTCCGGCCAGCCAGCGTCATCGGGCCGGCCGAGCTCGTGGAGAACGACCGGTTCGGCGATGTTGACCACGCGCACCTGGCAGATGCGCCGGCTGGCGAACCCCGCGCCCATCCGGGATCGGGTGGCATCCGTCACGAGGATCCGCGACCGCGCGTACTTCGTCGCCCCCTGCACGCGGCTGGCGAGATTGACGGTGTTGCCGAGGGGGCCGTACTTGAACTTGTGCCTGGAGCCCGTGTTGCCGACCCGGGCGACGCCGGAGTTGATGCCGATGCCCAGATCCATGCTCTCCGCGAGTCTGGCGGCCCAGCGTTCGTTGATCCGCGGCACCGCGGCGAGCATGTCGACTGCCGCTCTGGCTGCAAGAGTGGCATGTTCCGCCTGGGCCACCGGGGCACCCCACATGGCGATCAGTTCATCGCCGATGTAGTCGACGAGAACGCCGGAGTGTGCCAGCACGCAGTCGGAGAGCTCGCCCATGACGTCCCCGATCCACTCCATCGTCCCGCCGGGCCCGAGCCTTTCGCTGATCCGGCTGAAGCCGCGGATATCGCAGAACAGGATCGAGACCTCGGCATCGCGACCATCGAGGAGGTCGGGGTGGAGGGCGAGTTGTTCGGAGAGCTCGCGGGTGAAGAACTGCTCGAAAGTGGCCCTGGCCTGGCTGGCCGTCGACCGTGCCAGCGTGGCTCCCACCGACCCGGCGAGAAGCTGCACCAGCTGCGCCTCGAGCGGCGTGATCGGGCCGCGGGTCATGATCCCCTGCGTGGTTCGTACACCATACAGCACGCCGATGACATCGTCGTTGAGGCCGAAGATCGGCGACGCGACGCCCGCTTCGATGTCGGCGAGGCTCGCGGCCGCGTCGGAGCCGGTGATCGAGTCGATGTCATCGAAGAACGTCTTCCGCTGGGCGACGACCGCCTTGAGAAGG
>CANGIH010000237.1 GCA_947453875.1 Planctomycetaceae bacterium
CGGATCAGGTGGGGGTGTTCGAGATTCTGACCGACCCGCAACTCGTGCTCGAGCTGCCGGCGCTGCGAGCGGTCGGCGGCGAACTCGGGCATCAGAACCTTCAGCGCCACCTGCCGGCCTTCGCTGGTGTCGAAGGCGCTCCACACCTGGCACTGCCGACCGAGTCCGAGCTGCTGCTGGAGGTTGAGGGGCCCGAGCCGATCGGGGGGTTTGGCCATGGTGACGTCGGGCGGCGAGGGGGATTTTTCAGGTCACGGGCGGCCGCGGTGGCCGGGTGCGGGTGGGATCAATCTGGATCGACAGAAGAGCGAGCCCCTGGCATGGCGCCGTCGGTCCGGCCGTCGGGCGATGGCGGGCGGCAAGCGCCTCTGCCATCCATTCGGACCGGCGACGTCCGCAACCGACCATCACCAGCGACCCGACGATTATCCGCACCATGTTGTGGAGGAATCCATTCCCTTCCACCTCGATCCAGATTTCGGAGTCGGACAGGTCGTCCCCCCCCTGCCGCCGGACCAGGTCGAGTCGGTGGATTGTGCGCACTTTCGAGAGCCGTGTGGAGGGCGTGGTCTCGAAGCTGGTGAAATCGTGTTCACCGACGAGGGCCCCGGCGGCCGCCCGCATCGCCTCCAGGTCGAGCCGCGATTTCCAGCGCCACACCAGATGCCGCGACATGACCGGCCGCCACGGCGCGTCGTGGATCCGGTAGCGGTAGATCTTGCTCACCGCGGCCCACACCGGATCGAAGCCCGGGATCGCTTCGGCACCGTCGATCACCGTGATGTCGGGGGGCAATCGGGCGTTGAGGGCGCGCACCCAGGTGCCCGCGTCGAGGTCCCCGGCCGTCTCGAATGCCACCACCTGCCCGAACGCATGCACGCCCGCATCGGTCCGACTCGAGCCGCGCGGCAAGAGCACCTCACCGCTGATCGTGCGGATCGCCTCGGCGAGAGTCCCCTGCACCGTCGTCCGCCCGGGCTGGGCCTGCCACCCCGAGTAGCGGGTGCCCTCGTAGGCCAGCGTGAGGCGGATCGAGCGGGTCATGCCCGCACCGACGCCCCCCCGGCACGCGGGGCCATCCGCGCCGCGAGGTGTTCGGCGATCTGCACGGCGTTGGTGGCGGCCCCCTTCCGCAGGTTGTCCGACACGCACCATAGCGCGATCCCGGCCGGGCACGAATCATCCTCGCGGATCCGTCCCACGAACACCTCGTCGCGGCCACTGCAGTCACGCGGCTGCGGATAGAGCTTCTGCTCGAGGTCATCGATGACGACGATCCCTGGCGCCGCTGCGAGCAGGGCCCGCGCCTCGGCGGCGGAGAGCTTGCGCTCCGTCTCGATGAGGATCGATTCGCTGTGGCAGTTGGCGACCGGGACGCGGATGCAGGTTGCGCAGACACCGATCGACGGGTCGCCGAGGATCTTCCTGGTCTCGTGGACCATCTTCAATTCCTCGCTCGTGCTCCCGCCGGGCCGGGCCGAGCCGATTTGCGGGATCAGGTTGGCGGCAATCTGGTGGGGGAAGACGGCCTTCACCTCCCCCCTGCCCTCCAGCCACGCCGCCGTCGCATCACGCAATTCGCTGGTCGCGGCAAGCCCCGCGCCGCTCACCGCCTGATAGGTGCTGACGATGACCCGCTTCACCCGGGCGGCGTCATGGAGCGGCTTCATCACCATCACCATCTGGGTCGTCGAGCAGTTCGGGCTGGCGATGAGCCCCTGATGACGGTCGATGTCGCCGGGATTGACCTCGGGGATCACCAGCGGCACATCGGGCCGCATGCGGAAGTAGCCGCTCTCGTCGACGACCACGGTGCCCCGCTCCACCGCCCACGGTACGAATTCCGCCGCGACCTCGTCCGGGGTGCTGCCGATGGCGATCTGCACCCCCTCGAACGATTCAGGGCGGAGCACCTCGACCTCGAGCGTGGCGCCGGCAACGGTGAACGGCTTGCCCGCCGTCCGCGGCGAGGCGAGGAGTTTGATCCGCCGGGCCGGGAACTGCCGCGCGAGGAGCGACTCGACGATGATCCTGCCAACGGCGCCGGTGGCGCCAACGACTGCGATGGTGTCGATCATGACCGTGGATTTCTCGGACCGTGGTCCGGAGCGAAAGGGGGAGCGAAAGGGATGAAAAACGTAAAGGCGATGTCAGTGGGGCTGGCGGCGTCCCGCGGAGACCCGTTGGAACATGGCCCGCCAACCGGCGGCGGGCACGAAGGCGAGGTTGGCGGCGACCATCGCCAGGGCGAATTCCTTCATCCCCATCGCCATTCCGATGCCGAGGTGGACGAAGATCCCCATCGCGATCGCTAGGCGGCGGGTGAGCCGGGGCCAGACGATCGCGGCGTAGGAAACCTCCCAGAAGAGCGTACCCAGCGTGAGAGCGTTGACCAGCAATGGGTGGCGGGCCAGCCAGGTTAGGTCGAGGGTCCGGTAGCGGCTGTTGGCAGCCGCCCCCCACAGGGCGGTGCCCTCCCACCAGCTGACCCCGAGCAGTTTGGCGATCCCGGAGAAGAAGTAGACGATGCACAGGTGAACCTGGATCAGCCGCAGCGCGATGTTTGCCCCGATCGAGGGCCCCTGCCCCGCCGTCGTCAGGCCGAACCGACGGTCGAGCGAGAGCACCGTCCCGGCCGGGCCGATGGCAAGAGGGATGAGGAGCATCCCGAGGGCATCGTCGAATCCGAACACGGTCAGCGGCGTGCGATTGACGGCCGAGAGAAAGCCGACAAGCGACACCACCGCCGCCAACGGGGTCGCCAGTCCGACCGCCAGGCAGAGGGCCGCCACGAGGGTCACGAGCACGAGAACGCGGACCGCGGTTGGGGAGGAGAGGGGGAAAAACCAGCTCCACTGCCACGGCTGGTCGTTCATCCGCCACACATCACCGTCGCGGAGCCATCCATGCATGCCGAAGAACCCATCGACATCCATCAGCCAGACCGCACTCGACCAAGCCAGCAACAATCCGGCGAGGATCCGCACGATCGCCAGCGGCAGCGGGTCGGCCGGCGTGAACCAGAATCTATCCCAGGCACAGGCCCACTCCGCAAACCAGCCCCGATTCGGATCGCCGCGTCCCCTCCCCTGCCCCGCCGCCGAGGGCTCGGCGGCACCCGGGGCTGCCGCCCATGGGCCGGGGATGACGTCGGCCGGTCGAGGGGCCGCGCGATCACGCGGGAGTGGGGAGTGGTGGCGGCTCATCGGCGTGCGTCCGAAATCGAGGAACGGGAATCCTGCGCCCCGACAGCGGTCGCGAAGGTGTAGACGCCAAGCGCCGTCTCCACGTCGGGGGCCACCCGTCCGGCAATCGTGTCCTCGGGGGTGGGAAGGTCATACTCGACCATCGTCAGTTCCACCTCGCTCCCGCCGTGCCGGCGGAGCAGTTGCCCGGCGACCCCCATCACCAGTGGCTGCCACTGGGGCTTCGCCTCGCGGCGGACTTCCTCGGGTGCGTCGGCTGCAGGCACGAGCCCGGCGATTTTTTCGGCGATCATGAACCGGCGGTGGTAGAGCAGACGCGGCCAATCGACGGCCGGATCGGGGAGCGTACCGGCGAGCGTCGAGCCGTCCGCCTTCCGCATCGTCCAGCGGATGGCGTGCCCGGGCCCCGGGTCGGGGGCGAAGAACCGGTAGCCATGGCCGAGGTAGAGCGCTCCCACCAACGGTCGCAACGGCTGGATGATCCGGGACGCCAAGGCGCTTGCCGGCGCCGGTCCGGCGAGGGGAGGCACGGCCACCAGCGTCAGATAGCCGAGGATCGCGGCGGTGGCGGTGGCACGACCCAGGCGGGTCCACGGCCGGCCGGAGGGATCGGGTTGGGAGGTATTCACGGCGGATCACTTTCTGCACAGCCTGCAGACCGGGGGCTGCCCCGAAGGCCCAGCCCGCGTGAATCGTTTCGACCACACTTCCCGACCGACTTGCGGGGGAAACCGGCAAGCAAAAAAAAGCTCCCGCGCGGCATAGGCCGCGCGGGAGCGGGTCGAAATTGATCCTTTCCGCAGGCCCGGGGGCAGGCGGCGATCAGCGGACCGAAGCCTGAGCTTCGGTTGCGGCGGTCCGCTGCTCCGGGTCGAGGGTCAGCTCCACCGAGCGGCCGGCGACGAGGTCGATGGTCTTCGAGACCACCTGCTCCTTGCCGTCGACGACGGTGGCGACCTTGATCTCGTAGTTCTTCCAGGCCTGGCCGTCCTTGAGGGTCGTCGTCTCGAACAGCCGGGTCTGGCCGCTCGACGACGTCTCGTTGCCGGCCAGCCAAACCTTGGCGTTGGCGGGAACATGGAGGGTCAGGCTGGTCTTCTGGGCGGCGACCGCACCGTCGAACGACACGTTCGAACGGCCACCTGCCGTGAGGGTGACCGTCTTGGTCTGCTCACGGGGGGTGCCATCGCGGTCGACGACCATCTTGACGACAAACTCGTAATCCTTGCCCGACTCAAGGCCCCGCGAAACGTAGCGGCGGAGCGAGCCGGTGGCCGAGGTCTTCGCACCATTGACGAACACCGCAGCGTCGGCCGGGAGGTCGACGACGAGCATCGCACCATCAGCCGGAACCGTCTCGACCGCGGCGCCCGTGGTGCTCGAAGGGGTGCCGATGATCTCGCCACCGCCGTAGGACGGGGCGCCGTAGACGGGGCTCGAGTAGGACTCGCCGATCACGCGGTTGGACTCGACGGGATAGCCGGTCGAGTACTCGACGCCGCTGGAGTAGGCGGGAGCGGAGTAACCGCCGTACGAACCACCACCGTACGAACCGCCCGAGCTGCCACCGTACGAACCGCCCGAGCTGCCGCCGGACGAACCGCCCGAGCTGCCACCGGAGGAACCGCCGGAGCTGCCGCCCGACGAACCGCCCGAGCTACCGTGACGGTAGTAGGAACGCATCGCCTTC
>CANGIH010000238.1 GCA_947453875.1 Planctomycetaceae bacterium
CAGGGGCGTTTTTCGCCCTTCTGCCCGCGAAGCACGCCGGGGGCTCAGGGGGCGAGTGCCGCTGCGTGGCGATCACCGAGCCGAAGCTTGCCGCGGAGCTCATCGCCAGGGCACGGGCGCACCGGGTGGCCGATCTTTCCGTGACGCTCGACGAGGATCTGCCGGTCGTCTGGCCGGGGCGGGGACCGGGTGAGGAGGGGGGGCGGTATGTGAGCAAGGTGCTCAACAAGTTCGGCGCCGCCCGCGGCCCGTTCTTCGCCCTCACCCACCTCTTCGATAGCATGGCCGGCACGCATGTCGTCCTCCCGTCCTTCTCGCTGCCGGCGAATCGGGCCGAGATCGAGGCAGCCGAGCCGGCCATCCGCGCTCACATCACCGCCCACGAAGCCCGCTACGGGGCGCTTCCGGCGGCGACGGTGCGGACGGAGTCGGCGGAGCTTTCGCAGCTGATGGGGCCGGCGCATGTCGTCGACGTGCGGGGGATGCACGACGCCGGCGGTTTTGCCCCCGGAAGGCCCGCCGGGCCGGTGATCAACCGGGCGTTCCTCGAGGAGCATGAGGCGACGCGGCCGTTTCTCCCCGGCGAGGTGGTGATCTTCTGGTCGGGCTACTCCGATGACCATCTCCAGCCCTTGCCGGCAGGGCCGCAGAAGGACGGGATGTTCGTCGCACCGCTCGCCGGCGAGACGGAAGGATGGCCACAGCCGACTCCGGAAGCGATTGAGTGGCTCGCGAAACGCGGGATCCGCTGTCTCGGGACCGATGGCCCAACGCTCGGTGGCGTCGACGCCGACGAATCGCACTCGATCGACTGGATGGCGGCCACGGCGGAAATGGCCGTGGTCGAGTATCTCACGAACGTCGCCGAAATCGCCGACAGGGACGCCTTCTTCCTCTTCGCCCCGGTGAAGATCGCCGGCACCCGCGGTGGCTACGGCCGGGCGATCGCGCTCGTCGGCGATTGATTCATCCTTTACAGCCGACACGGTTCCACGCACCCCCGACTCACCCGGAGAAGCCCCGATGCGGATCGTCCGTTTTGCGACCAATGGCCACGAGCACCTCGGCAACGAACATGGCGACGGCCGTGTCACGCTTCTCGAAGGGGATCTGTTCGGCGAACTCGTCGACACCGGGGAGGTGGCCCGGGTCGAGAAGCGACTGGCGCCGCTGGAGCCGCGCGACATCCTCTGCATCGGCCTCAATTACCGTCGGCATGCCGAGGAGGGAAAGCAGACGATTCCCAGCCACCCGGTGCTGTTCATGAAGAATTCGGGCACGGTGCAGAATCCCGGCGACCCGATCGTCCTGCCGCGCCGGCTCGACAGCCGCGAGGTCGATTACGAATGCGAACTGGCCGTCGTGATCGGCAAGACCTGCCACAACGTCAAGCGGGAACAGGCACTCGAGCATGTCCTCGGCTACACCTGCGCCAACGACGTCAGCGCCCGTGACTGGCAGCGGCAGGGAGGGGGCGGGCAGTGGTGCCGCGGCAAGACGTTCGCCACCTTCTGCCCGCTCGGGCCGGTGCTCGTCACCCGCGACGAGATCCCCGATCCCAACAACCTCAAGATCCGCACGATCCTCAACGGCAGGGTGATGCAGGACTGGAACACCGACGACATGATCTTCGATGTGCCGACGCTGATCGAGTTTCTCTCCGCTTCGTCGGTCCTCCGGCCGGGGACGGTGATCCTCACCGGCACGCCGCACGGGGTCGGCTTCGCCCACACCCCGCCGGTGTTCCTCCGTGGCGGCGACTCGGTGTCGATCGAGATCGAGGGGATCGGCACGCTCACCAACCCGGTGGCCGAGGAACATGCGGAGCGGTTGACCGGCGTGTGACAGAAGTCGCGTAGAGTTTTCCCGGGGCGAGTGAGCCATGACTGCAACGGAACGATCGGACGATCCCCACGGGGGCCTCGCCACGCGCACGTTTGCAAAAGTCGCCTGGCGGCTCGTGCCGTTCCTCGCGCTGCTGTATGTCTTCAACATCATCGACCGCTCGAACGTCGGGTTTGCACGGCTGAGGATGACCGAGGACCTCTCCCTCTCCAACGCCATCATCGACCTCGGCTACGGCCTCTTCTATGTCGGCTATCTCGTCTTCGAGGTGCCGAGCAATCTGCTGCTGCGTCGTTTCGGGGCCCGCACCTGGATCGCCCGGATCATGGTCAGTTGGGGCCTGGTGTCGATGCTCACGGCCTTCGTCATCGGACCGTGGAGCTACTACGGTGCCCGGATCCTTCTCGGCGTGGCGGAGGCGGGCTTTTTTCCCGGGATCATCTACTACCTCACTGCCTGGTTCCCGGCGGCGAAGCGCGCCCGCGTCGTGGCCGGCTTCATGCTCGCGATCCCGATCTCGAACATCCTCGGCAATCCCCTCTCCGGAGCGATCATGGATGGGTTTCAGGGGACGGGTGGCCTCGCCGGCTGGCAGTGGCTCTTCATCCTCGAAGGAATCCCGGCGATCCTCCTCGGGTTTTCCGTGCTCTGGTTCCTCCCCGACAGCCCCCGAGATGCGGCCTGGCTCGCAGACGACGAGCGCCGGTGGCTCGAGGGAGAGATCGCCGCCGAAGATGGGCTGCGGATGAGTGTCGGCGGCCATGACAAGCTCGGGGCGCTTGCCGATCCGCGGATCTGGCTCCTCATCGCCCTCTATTTCAGCGTCGCCGTGGGGACGAATGTCACCGGGTCGTACCTCCCCAAGCTCATCAAGGATTCCTTCGAGCCGCTCCTCGCCGGGGGAGAGGGAACCTACTGGAAGGTGGGAATGCTCTCGACGCTGCCGAGCGTCCTCTCGGTGATCGCGATGGTGATCGTCAGTCGGATTTCCGACCGAAGCCGTTCGCGGGCGACGCTTGTGGCCGGGGCGCTGACGGCCGCGGCGGTCGGCTGGTATTTCGCCTGGCAGGGGGGGGATCCTTGGACGAAGCTGGCGGGACTGTGCGTGGCCCAGGCGGGGATGATGGCGGTGCTGCCGGTTTTCTGGGCGCTGCCGCCGTTGTTCCTCAGTGGGGTGGCGGCGGCTGCGGGGATCGCGCTGATCAACTCCGTGGCGAACATCGGCGGTATCATCGCTCCGTCGCTCGTCGGTCGTTTCGGCATCGGGCCACTCGTCGCCGTGATGCTGTGGGGCGTTGCCATGGCGCTGATCGTGTGGCGCACGCTCGAATGGCCGGCGGTCAAGGCAAGGAAGAACCTGGAGCACAACTCTCGTGGCTGACGGCCTGTTCGATCTCGAAGGAAAAGTGGCGGTGGTGTCGGGGGCCGCCAGCGGCCTGGGGCGGGCAAGCGCGATGGCGCTCGCCGCCCACGGCGCGACCGTCGTGATGCTCGATCGCGACGCCGCCGGCATGATGCGGACCGGCGAAGCGATCGCCGCCGGTGGGGGGACGGCCTTCGCCCGCGAGCATGATGTGTCGAGCCCGAAAGCCGCCGAGGAGCTTTTCAACTGGCTCGATGGTGAGCTCGGCCGGATCGATTTTCTCGCCAACATCGCCGGCGAGGGGATCCTCGCCGATCCCCGCGAGCTTTCGGTGGAGCAATTGCGGCAGGTGCTCGAGAACCTTGTCGTGGGGCGCTTCGCTCTCTGCCAGCAGGCAGGGCGGAGGATGCTCGCCGCCGGCACCGGCTCGATTGTGAACACGGGGTCGCTGGCGAGCATGACGGCCCTCGGCCGCGGCCACATCGCCTACAGCATGGCGATGGGGGCGGTGGTGCAGATGACGCGCGAGCTCTCCACCGAATGGGCCGGCGGCGGGGTGCGCGTGAATGCGATCCTCCCAGCGCAGGTCCGCAACCCATCGCTCGAGAAGCGGATTGCCGCCGATCCAGGGATCGAACAGAAATGGCTCTCCGGGATCCCCGCCGGCAGGCTCGGCCGCCCGGATGACATCCAGGGGCTGGTCGTGTTTCTCGCCTCGGATTCGAGCTCATGGATCACCGGGGCCCTGATCCCGATGGATGGTGGCAACATGGCGATGAACGCTGGCGGTAGCCGCGGTTTTTCATCGCCGACGTCCTGACTGCCTGTCTGCTCGATTCCCCGCCCGCGCTTGTCCGCCGCCTCCTCTTGTCTGGCCACCCTGATGACGACCTCTGCCGCTGCCTCTGATATCGACATCCTCCTCGATCGCTTCCGGGCGATGCTCGTCATCCGCCTCACCGAAGAGGAGCTCGCCCGCAGCCACACCCGCGGCCTCGTCCATGGCGCCTGCCATACGTATGTCGGCCAGGAGGCGGTGGCCGTCGGCGTCTGTGGGCATCTCTCCAACAGCGACACCGTCTTCAGCACCCACCGTGGCCATGGCCATGCCCTCGCCAAGGGAATGCCCCCGGTCGATCTCTGCGCCGAGCTGTTTGGCCGTGCGGCGGGCTGTTCGCGCGGCCGTGGCGGCTCGATGCACCTCTTCGCTCCCGAGATCGGGATGATGGGCACCAGCGGCATCGTCGGCCCCTGCATCCTCCAGGCCTGCGGCGCGGGATATGCCGCCAAGCTGCGCCGCGATGGCGCTGTGGCGGTTGCCTTCTTTGGCGACGGGGCCGTCAACAATGCCGCCTTCCACGAGGGGCTCAACATGGCGGCGATCTGGAAGCTGCCGGTGCTCTTCGTCTGTGAGAACAACGGCTTCGCCACCGAAGTTCCCTTCAGCTACTCAAGCGGCATTCCCCAGGTCGGCCGCCGCGCCGCCTCCTACGGCCTTGCCGGCGTGGAGCTCGACGGCAACGATCTCGTCGCCGTCCATGCGGCCGCCCGTGAGGCGGTGGAGCGGGCGCGAGGGGGCGACGGGGCGACGCTCCTCGAATGTCGCACCTACCGCACCCGGGCCCATTCCGAGGGGATGGGCGACTTCACCTACCGCACCCGCGAGGAAGTCGACGCCTGGAA
>CANGIH010000239.1 GCA_947453875.1 Planctomycetaceae bacterium
CTCATCGGTCACGATCTCTCACGCTATCTCGGCGACAACTTCAGGAACGAGAATCTCCAGGACTCGATCCGCCCCGCCCCCGCGCCGCGCGTGCCGCTGTTTCATTCCGTCGGCGGAGCCGATCCGGTTCGCGCGTCGGAGATCAAGGAAAGGCTCGACGACGGCCTGCCGCAGGCGCTCGCCGACTGGATCCAGTTCAACGATCTGATCCGGATCAAGATCAAGCTCCAGGGGGAGGATCTCCAGTGGGACATCGAACGGACGCTCGCCATCGATGAGATTGCCCGGGCGACGAAGCCCGACACGGAATGGAAATACTGCGCCGACTTCAACGAGCGCTGCCCGAACGTCGAGTATGTCCTCGAATACCTGCGGAAGGTCGAGGAGAAGTCTCCCGCCTGCTTCACCGCGATCGAGTATGTCGAGCAGCCGACGTCGCGGAATCTCCGCGCCCTGCCACGCGTCGACATGCACGCTGCCAACAAGCTCCGGCCGATCGTCGTCGACGAGGGGCTCGTTGACCTGGAGAGCCTCCTCGAAGCGCGTGAGCTCGGTTACACCGGCCTTGCCCTCAAAGCCTGCAAGGGGCAATCCCACTCGGTGCTCTTCGCCGCGGCGGCGCGGAAGTACGGGATGTTTCTCACCGTCCAGGATCTCACCTGCCCCGGCGCGGCGCTCGTCCACTCGGCAGGGATCGCCGCCTGGGTGCCGGGCACGGCGGGGCTCGAAGCGAATGCTCGGCAATACATGCCAGAGGCCAACAAGCCGTGGGAAGAAAAGCTCCCGGGGCTCTTCAAAATCACCGACGGCTGGCTCCACACCGATTGCCTCGCCGGCAGGTCTGGGCTGGGGGCGGTGTAGCTCACACCGGCTTCGGCACGAGTGAAAAAATCTTCAGATGGCCGTCGGCGAGGGCCACGGCGACTTTGGATTTGTCGGGGGAGAGGGCCAAGCTCCGGCCGTTGGCGGGGAGCTTCACGGCGTGGAACTCATTCGCTTCCCCTGCCTTGAAGAACCGCAGCCAGCCGCCGCCGCCGCCACCGGCGACCTGAACCCAGATCCCCTGCGGATGCCAGGCAATCCCCCAGCAGACTCCCTGCTGCTTCTCCTTCGGCTCGAGGAGCGTGGCGAGCTTGCCGTCGCCCCATTCGAGCACCGACACCCCCGGATGACCGACGCCGGCGAAGGCATTGGTCACCGCCGTGATTCCACCGACGGCCAGCTGGGCTCCGTCGGCCCGGAAGGCGATCGCCCGCGCGCCGCCGATGTCGGCCCGGAATCCCTCGTCGTATTTCCACAGGGCCTCGGCCTTGCCGACGTCGCGAACGAGCGCCCCGGCCGGGCTCCATTCCTTGACATTCCCCTTGAGATCGCAGGAGGCAAGCCCAGAGCCGTCGGGCTTCCAGGCGACTTCGTAGACATGCGACTCGTGCCCGGTGCCTATCGCAGTCGGCGTCTCGGCGACGAGGCCGTCGGTGATCGTCCAAAGCTTGACGAGCTTGTCGTTGCCAGAGGTGGCGAGCTTCGTGCCGTCGGGGCTGACGGCGATCGCCCGCAGCCAGCCGTCGTGGGCCTGGAGGGCGCGGAGCGGGGGGGCGGGCTCGCCATCGAGCGTCCACTGGCAGAGCCTGCCGTCGTAGCCGCCGGAAAAAACAAAACGGCCGTCGGGGGAGAAGCCGAGGGCCCGCACCCAGGAATCGTGGTCTCCCGTAAACGTCGCCACAGCCATGCCGTCGATGCCGAGGCGGTGGAAGACGTTGTCTTCGCTGCCGAAGAGGACAAACTTCCCGAGCGGATCCCAGGCACAGCTGATGAGGGGCCGCTCGTGCCTGTGCGAGGCGATCTCATGGGCTGCGGCGGGATCGATGGGGGGCGAGTCAGACATGTCGGGGCTCCGGAGTTGTGGGCGTCACGCGAGCATCTCGCGGATCGGTTCCTTGGCCGGATCAGCGATCGTGAAATCGCTGCCGCCGATGTGGAAGTCGGCGGTGGAGTCGACGCCCACCCCCTGGAGGATCGTGTGAAAGACGTGGCCATGGTCGACGGGGCGATCGGTCACCTCCGTGCCGTCGGCACTGGTCGCGCCGATGACGGCCCCCGGCTGGATGCCGGCGCCACCGAGGAGCACGCTCCACGACTTCCCCCAATGGTCGCGACCGTAGCCGGCGTTGATCCGCGGCGTGCGGCCAAATTCGCTCATCACGCAGACGAGGGTGTCCTCGAGGAGGCCGCGGGCGGCGAGATCGGCGACGAGCGTCGCGAATGGCTGGTCGAATTCGCCGAGCTGCTCGATGTGAAAGTCGAAGTTTTCGAAGTGGGTGTCGTAGTTGGAATGGTTGACCTGCACGAACGGCACGCCGTGCTCCAGGAGCCGGCGGGCCATCAGGCAGTGGCGGCCGAACTCGTGCTTCCCGTAGCGCTCCTGATCGCGGTCCGACTCGAGACTGACGTCAAACACCTTCCTCTGGTCGAGGAGATCGAGGGCCTGGTCGTAGGAGAAGGTGTAGGCGTCGGTGTCGGCGGTGCGGCGGCGCGCGGCGAAGCGGTCGTTGAACCGGGAGCGGAGCGATGAACGCCGCCGGTCAGCGTCGCGGTCGAGCCCTTCGGGGCGGTCGGTGAAGGCGGGTGGCTTGGCATCCTCCATGATCACGCCGGCGTAGCGGGGGCCGAGGTAGGAGGCGTTGCCGGGGCCACCGCCGGAGCCACGGATGAGAATGTGGCCAGGGAGGGGGAAATCGTCGGGCATGCAGGCCTTGGCGACGACCGCGCCGAGATCGGGGACATCGAGCGGCGCCGGTTGGTTGCGGCCGCTGAAGATCTCCCGCTGGCCGCGGCCATGGTCGTCGGAGGCGTTGGTCATGCTGCGGATGAGCCCGAGCCTGTGCATCTGGAGCGCCGTGTGGGGGAGGAGCTCGGAGATGTGGAGGCCCGGCACACTCGTCGGGATCGCGCGGAAGGGGCCACCGGTGGCCGTTCCCGGCTTCGGATCCCAGGTCTCGAGTTGGCTGACGCCGCCATGGAGGAAGATCTGGAGGACGCGCTTCCCCGAGCCCTGCACCGACTTGGCCAGCGCCGGCCGGCGCACCAGGCCGGTGGCCGCCGCCGCTGCCATGCCACCGAAGAGGGCGCGGCGCGAGAGGACGTGGTCGGCGGAGCCGCAGGCGGGGTTGGGGCGGGATGGCATGGGGCGTCTCCAGGGAGCGGCAGGCTCTGGCGAAGAGGAATCAGTGGTTGAAACGGAATTCGGTGCTCGAGAGCATCGCCCAGAGCAGTTCGGCGATCGCCACCGCTCGATCGTCGGCCCGCCCAGCGAGTGCCGCGGCGACGTCGGCCTTCTCGTCGGCGCCGGGAAGCCGGGAAAAGACCGTGAGGAAGGCCTCGTCGGCGAGCGCCCCGTCGTCTGGGGCCGCGACGAGTCGGGCGGCGAGGTTCTCCCCACCTGGCTTCAGGCTTCCGCTGACGTCAGGTGAGTTACCGAGCCACAGTGCCTGATTGACTGAGGTCTGGAATTCGGACGCGAGCGGATCGCCGTAGAGACCGGCGACGGTGGCGAGGAATCCCGACGCATGCTGCAATGTCTGCAGTTCCACCTGGATCTCACGGATCGCCGGGGCTGCTTCCGGTGCCGCGTTCTTGAGCACTTCCGGAGGTTCCTTCTCCACCTTGGCCGCGGCGGCAGAGTGGAACGACTCCATCGATCCGCTCGCCGTGAGGACGGAGAAGGCAAACTGCTCGGGAGTGAGCGCCCGCAGACGCGCCACCTGCCCGAGTGCCGTCATCCGCTCGACGATCGATTCGTGGAGCACCGCGGCCGCCGCCGGATCGATGGCGACGAGCGATCCATGACGGAGGATGTCGCGGGCGAGACCGAGGCGGAGATCGGTGCGGGCAAGGGAATAGCCGGCCTCCTCGCGGGCGTGACGGGCCGCGATCGCCTCCCGATCGGCTGTCGCGATCACCTCGGAATTAGGCCGCTTCGCCGTCACCCCCTCGCAGGCCTGACGGGCGGCGACGAGCGCGGCCTGTGCGGCCTCATGCTCGGTGGTCTTCGCGGCAACGACCCCTTTCGCGCCCTCCACCGTGGCGGCGAACTCAGTCGACCGGGCGGCGACGATCGCCGCCGCTCCGGCGAGGACCTTGTCATCGGGGAGGAGTGCAGCCGCCTCCCCGGCCTTGGTGGCGGCAATGCCGAGGGAATCGGCCTGGGAAACTTTTTTGGCGAGTTCCTCCTCGGCGGCTTTCTTGGCGGCGGCGGCGGTGTCGGTGGCGCCGCGGGCCTTGTTCCGTGCCTCGAACAGCGGCGGCAGTTCGCCGAGCACCTGACTGTCGGCAGCGAGAATCGCCTCGAGCCGGGACTGAGCTTCCCTGGCAGCAGCCTCGAGCGGAGCGATCGCTGCTTCCTGTTGCGGGCGGAGCACCGCAAGTTGCTCGACAAGCGAGGCCAAGCCGGTGATCGCTTCCGGCGAAACCATCGGCGGGTCGACGCTCCGCTGGTAGGTGCGGGAGAGGGCGATGCCGCGGAGCAGCGGATGGAGATGAAAACCGTCCGCACAGAGCGAGTCGGCGAGGAGCGTGAGAAGATCGGGGTGGATCGGGGCATTGTCGGGATCGAGGCCGTCGAGCGGATGGACAAGGCCGCGGCCGGTCATCGTCGCCCACAGCCGGTTGGCCATCGTGCGTCGGAATTCGCTGCTCTCGGCGAGCATCCGCGCAAGCGCCCTGCGCCGACTGTGCACGGGCACCCCTCGGACGTTCTTCGCCGGGGCCGTTGTGTAGTCGTCCCCTGGCTCCAGGAGTGGCTCGATCGCGAGGGTAGCCCCGAACGGGACTCGTGGTCTCACCCCCTTTTGCCCTTCCTTGGTGAATACCGACGTGTA
>CANGIH010000240.1 GCA_947453875.1 Planctomycetaceae bacterium
CGTAGAACGGCGTTCGATCGAGGACGACCGTCACCGGGGCCGGCGCGTCGTCGGCGGAGAGGGTGTCGCAGAGTTGGTCGCGGGCGATGATCCCGAGCACCTTGCCGTCGGCGCGGAGGGTGTCATATCCGAGAAACTCCGAGCCGTGCATCGTCTTCTTCAGGGCGTCGAGGGGGCCGGAGGCGAACACCTCCACCCGGTTCCCCGCTCCTGATCGCTGGCCGTGCTCGTCCATGGCCGCGCGGAAACCATCCCAATCGAAGCCGATGTTCCGCTCGGCGGCCAGCGTCTCGAGAAGCTCCGGAGGGAAGCCGTAGGTGGTGTAGAGGTCGGCCGCATCGGCGCCTCCCACCGTCGCGCCGCCGGAGGATCCGAGGCCCGTAAAGAGCGTCTTGATTCGCTGGAGGCCGTCGTCGATCGTGGTCATGAACGACTCTTCCTCGCGCTTGATCACCGTGGCGACCCGTTCGACGCTCTCGGCGAGTTCGGGATACGGGCGCTTCATGAGGCTGGCGACCATGCCGGGGAGTTTGTGGAGGAACGGCTCCCGCATCCCCATCTGCCGGCCATCGAGGACGGCACGGCGGAGGAGCCGCTTGACGACGTACTTCTCCTCGTTGTTCCCCGGGAGAACGTTCTCGTGGATCGCGAACGTGCAGGCCCGCACATGGTCGGCGATCCGGCGCATCCGTCGGCCGTCGTCGTCGGCCGCCACATAATGCTTCGAGCAGACATCCCCCACCGCCTCGACGAGCGGCCGGAGGATATCGATGTGGAAGTTGGAATCGACCCCCTGGAGCATCGCGCAGGTCCGCTCGAGTCCCATGCCGGTGTCGATGTTGCGACTCGGGAGGGGGGAGAGGTTGTCGGGTGGGGATCCCTTGCGGTTGAACTGCGTGAAGACGAGGTTCCAGATCTCGACGTCGCTGCCATCGGGCATCTTGTAGAAGATCTCGCTGCAGGGCCCGCAGACGCCGTCGGGCCCCTGTGTGGGGGCTCCAGCAGGCCAAAAGTTGTCATCCTCGCCCAAGCGGCTGATCCGGCCGTGAGGCACGCCGATCTCGTCGGCCCAGATCCGGAAGGCCTCGTCATCATCGTGGTAGACGGTGATCGAGAGCCTCTCTGGGGGGATGTTCAGCCAGTTCTTCGCCGTGAGGAACTCCCACGCCCAGTGGATCGCCTCACGCTTGAAATAGTCCCCGAAGCTGAAGTTCCCCAGCATTTCGAAGAACGTGTGGTGGCGCGCGGTTCGCCCCACGTTGTCGATGTCGCCGGTGCGGAGGCACTTCTGGCAGGTGGTGGCCTTGGTGAAGTCGAGCTTGCATTTGCCGAGGAAGTGATCCTTGAACTGATTCATGCCGGCCGGCGTGAACAACACCGAGGGATCCCAGCGGGGCACCAGCACGTCGCTCGGACGGCGGACACAGCCCTTCGATTCAAAGAACGCCAGATACGCTTCCCGCAGGTCATCAGCCTTCATGTCGCAAACGGCTCCAGGGACAGGATCGGAAGGCGACATGATACAAGGGCCGCGCCTGCCGGCCCACGGCCGTTTCAGAGGGGAAAGCCGGACTCCACCCCGGGTGCACGCGGCAGGGGATGGCAGAGGCCACCCGCCGTGGAACCTCCCGGCAAAACAAAACCACCCACGCACCGCCGCTTGGGTCGACGGGGCGTGGGTGGCTGGGGTCGCGTCGAACCGTCGCTCCGTATGGCCGCGATCAGGGGGCGGTCAGGGAGCGGTGAGGGAGACGCGGGAGTGTCGCGGTCACTGGGCCGTTGGAAAGCCTTGCCTAGGGCGGGAGGTCACTCGTCGGAGTCGTCAGACCCGCCCGAATCCCCCCCCTCGACGGAAATCACGGCGTCCTTGCTGTCGAGGACACGCTGGCGGATCTCGGCGGCAACCTCGGGGTTGTCCTTGAGGAACTGCCGGGCCTTTTCCCGCCCCTGGCCGAGGTGAACCTCGCCGAAGCGGAGCCAGGTGCCAGTCTTGTCGACGAGCTTGGCAGCCACCGCGAGGTCGAGGATGTCTCCCTCCACGCTGATGCCGTTGGCGTGCATCATGTCGAATTCAGCCACGCGGAACGGCGGGGCCACCTTGTTCTTCACCACCTTCACCCGGACCCGCTGGCCGACGACATCCTCGCCATCCTTCAGCGTGCCGATGCGGCGGACGTCGACCCGGCAGGAGGAATAGAACTTGAGCGCCCGGCCGCCGGGAGTGGTCTCAGGGCTGCCGAACATGACACCGATCTTCTCGCGGATCTGATTGATGAAGATCACGGTCGTCTTGCTCTTGGCGATGGCGCCGGTGAGCTTCCGCATCGACTGGCTCATCAGTCGTGCCTGGAGGCCGACGAACGAGTCGCCGATCTCGCCGTCGAGCTCCTTCTGGGGCACGAGGGCCGCCACCGAGTCGATGACGATGATGTCGACGGCATTCGACTTGATCAGCAGTTCGGCGATGTGCATCGCCTCCTCGCCGCTCGTCGGCTGGCTGACGAGGAGCCGCTCGAGGGAGATCCCCAGCTTCTTGGCCCAGCTCGGGTCGAGGGCATGCTCGGCGTCGATGAAGGCGGCAATCCCTCCGGCCTTCTGGGCTGCGGCGACGGCGTGCAGGGCGATCGTGGTCTTGCCGCTCGATTCGGGGCCGAACACCTCGATGATCCGCCCGCGGGGGAAGCCCTTGCCGCCGAGCGCGAGATCGACCGAAAGGCTGCCGCTGGAAATGCCTTCGATCGGCACCTGCGCGTCGGAGTCGAGGGGCATGATCGAGCCCTCGCCAAACTCCTTCTCGATCTGGAGAAGGGTGTTCTTCAGGAGCGGGTTGTCGTCGAGGAAGTTCGTGGCACTCTTCCCCCCTCGCTTCTTCTTGGCATCGGCACCCGATCCCCTCGCTTCAGACTTGTTCGACTTTGCCATCCGTCCATTCACTCCCTTGCTTCCCTTGACTGGGCCGACTGCGGCTCCAGCACGCTTCCCGGAACCGGCCCCTGCCCCTGAATTTGTAGTTGTGTCTGAATCTGCCCGCGTGTCAGAAGGTGCCGGGCCGGCCCCTTCGTCGTCTCCCTTCCCGAGAACCGAGATCTCCTCCAGAACCGATGCCTCTGCGACCACCATGGCGAACCTCCCGCATGACAGGGCCCGCCGAAAGCGGGCCGATCGTCGTTTCCAGCCCGCCGCCTGAAATCAAGCCATCAGGGGGCGGTCTGGTTCCGCGACGGGGCGCCCGGGGTGGTTGCATCGCCACCATGAATCGAGCGATTTGTCACGGAAACGAACACTGAACGCAGGTATAGTATCGGCGTCGGCCCGGCAGGGCAAGGAGTTTTTTCTGAACGGCTGTTCAGGCCGTTTGAAAGCCCCTCCGGTGGCCGTTCGGGGGGGTCAAAATGTGAGCATGGCCCGGTATTCGGCCAAGCGGCGGTCGAGATCAGCCCGGTCGATCGACGCCAGCCGATCGAGGCTGAAGTCCTCGACGGTGTAGCTCGCGGTGACAACACCGTAGGCGAGGGCTTCCTTGAGCGCCTGGGAGTCGAATCGCCCAAGGGCTGCCAGGTGGCCCATCATGCCGCCGGCGAAGCTGTCTCCTGCGCCGGTGGGGTCGACCACGCGTGAGGTCGGATAAGCGGGGAGCACGTACATCTCATGCTCGCTGAAGAACATCGCCCCATGCTCTCCCTTCTTGATGACGACGAACTTCGGGCCCATTTTCAGGACCGCCTGCCCGGCGCGGACAAGATTTTCGTCGTCGGCGAGCAGCTTCGCCTCGGAGTCGTTGAGCACGAGGCCGTCGATCCGCCGCAGCAGCTCCCCGAGCTCGTCCCGCTGGATGTTGATCCACAGATCCATCGTGTCGGCGACCGACAGGACCGCTCCCTTGGCCTGATTGAGGACATCAAGCTGGACGATCGGTGACGCATTGCCGAGGAACAGGAACCGGCAGTCACGATGGGTGTCGTTGAGTTGCGGGCGGAACTGCTCGAGGACGTTGAGATGGACCTCGAGTGTCTCCCGGTCGTTCATGTTGGGGAGATAGCGGCCGCGCCAGCGAAACGTCTTGCCGTGGGGAATCGTCTGCAACCCGGAGGTGTCGATGCCGCGATCCTCGAGGAGTCGGGTGTGCTCGCGGGGCCAGTCCTCGCCGACCGCGCCGATCATCCGCACCGGCGAGAAGAATCGGGCGGCGTAGGAGAAGTAGACGGCCGAGCCGCCGAGGATGTCATCCCGCTTGTCCGTGGTGGTCTCGACACAGTCCAGGGCGACACTTCCGACGACGAGCAGGGGCATTGGAGGGATCCTGAATTGGAGCCAGAACGAGGGACGACGGTTCGACCGCCGACAGACTCTAGGGGGTCGCCCTCATGGCCGTCCAGATGCCGGCCGCGGAAGTCGCCGCGGGGGGACTTCCGCGGGCCCTCAACCCGCCAGTGTCCGCGCCCGCTCGATGCGGAGAATCGACTTCGAGGCCCCGAGGATCGCCAGGCAGTCATAGAGCCCCGGGCCGACCGTCTTCCCGGTGATCGCCACACGGACCGGGTGGATGAGATCACCGAGCTTGATGCCGGCGTCGGCCACGAAGGCCTTCGTCGCCTCCTCGAGGGTGGCCGGCTCGAAAGGGGTCACCGCGGCGATGGCAGCGGCGTATTTCCCGAGGAGGTCGGCCACGCCGGGCTTGGCGAGCTTCTGTTGCACCGCCTGCGGGTCGAGCACCGGTTCATCGAGAAGGAAGAAGTCGGCATAGGCGAGGATGTCGCCGGCCACCTTGAGCCGGTCTCCGGAGGCCTCGATCACCCGCCGCACCGTCGCCACCGCCTCGGCCGAAGGCGGATCGGTCACGAGCTTCGCCCCGACGAGGAAGGGGAGCATCATCGCC
>CANGIH010000241.1 GCA_947453875.1 Planctomycetaceae bacterium
CGTGTCGTGAACCTTGACGAACGAGTCGGCCGGGCGGACGAGAACCCCGCCGGTCGCCGAGATCCGCCGCGGCCAGCCGAGCCCGAGGAAGAAGCGAATCAGGTCATAGAAGTGGACGCACAGGTCGCCCGTCTGCCCATTGCTGAATTCGACACAGTCGCGCCACGACCGCGGATGGATCTGCGGGTGATAGTCGACGAGCGGCGCGGGACCGCAATACATCTCCCAGTCGAGTGTGGCGGGGACCGGGGCGACGGGGGGGAATGTGTCTCGCGATCCGTAGTAACTGTGGATGTCGACCGCGGCGATCTTGCCGAGGCGGCCGGAGGCGATGAAGCGGTCGCGGGCATCGAGAAGATGCGGGGTGCTGCGGCGCTGGAGGCCGACCTGGACGGTCCGCTCGTGCCTCCGAGCCGCCGCCACCATCGCCCGCCCTTCGACGACATCAAAACTGATCGGCTTCTGAACGTACACGTCGGCCCCCGCCTCGCAGGCGGCGATCATCGGCAGGCAGTGCCAGTGGTCGGGGGTGCCGACGAGGACGATCTCCGGGTTGGTGTCGGCGAGGAGCTTCCGGTAATCGCCAAACAGCGGCGGCGTCTTCCCGGAGGGCTGCCGCGTGGCGACCAGCGTCGCGGCGGCCTCGCGCATCGCTGAATCGACATCACACAGCCCAACAACCTCCACCGGCGCCACCTGCATGAGATGGAAGAGGTCAGTCTTCCCATACCAGCCGCAGCCGACAAGCGCGACCCGGAGCGGCTTGGCGGTCTCGGCGGCACTGGCGGCGGTCTGGGAAAGGGCCCCGACCGCGGCCATCCCGATACCGGTGTGAAGGAAATCCCTGCGCTGCATGACGACTCTCCGCTGCGGTGGCTTTTCAGGCGGGGTGGGCCGACCGGCATCCACCCTCACCCCCGGCCACCGAGCCTACCCTGTCGAGCCGTCGGGTACACTGCCCCTCCCGTGCCGGGGCAGAGGGGCTCGGCAGGCGTCGCCATCTGTTTCATCTGGTCTTCCGAGGAGTCTTGATCGTGGTCCATCCTTCGTGGTTTGGTGTCTGGAGCGTCTGCCTCTGCATGGCGGTGGGGATGGCGGTGTCGGTCTCCCACGGTGCCGACCCTTCGCATGGGCCGCGGATCGTGTTCCTCGGCGACTCGATCACGGAAGCGGGAGCCGGCCCCCACGGCTACGTGACGCTCGCCCGTCAATCGCTCGCTGAAAAGATCCCCGCCGCCCCCCCGGAGGTGATCGGCGCCGGGATCAGCGGCAACCGCGTGCCCGATCTCCTCGCCCGGCTCGACCGCGACGTTCTCGCCCGCAAGCCCGATGTCGTCGTCATCTACATCGGGATCAACGACGTCTGGCACAGCCAGAACGGCCGCGGCACGCCGAAGGGGGAGTTTGAGAAGGGGTTGCGGACCCTGATTGAAAAGATCCGTGGCGTTGGCGGCAAGCCGGTCCTCTGCACGCCGACGGTGATCGGCGAGAAGAAGGCGGGCACCAATCCGCTCGACGGGATGCTCGATGAGTATGCCGATATCACCCGGGGCGTGGCCGCCGACACGAAGGCCCCGCTCATCGATCTCCGCAAAGCCTGCGTCGACCATCTCGCCGAGCACAACAAGGCCGATGCCGAGAAGGGGATCCTCACCGACGACGGCGTCCACCTCACCGCCGCAGGGAATGCTTTCCTCGCCGCGCGGATGGTGGAGGGGCTCGCCGCGGCCGGCATCGTCTCCGCCGGCACACCGCAGGACGCTGGCAAGGTGCTGCGGCATGTGGTGATGTTCAAGTTCAAGGAGACGTCGACCGAGGCCGACGTCGCGCGGATCGTGAAAGCCTTTGGAGCGTTGCCGGAGCGGATCAGGGAGATCAAGGCTTTCGAGTGGGGCACCGACAATTCCCCGGAGGGCCTCCAGCAGGGGCTGACGCACTGCTTCCTTGTCACCTTCGCCTCTGAGGCCGATCGCGACGCCTACCTCCCCCACCCGGCCCATAAAGAGTTCGTCGATCTCGTCGGGCCCCATGTCGAAAAGGTGACCGTCGTCGACTACTGGGCCCAGCCGTGACCGGTCGGTCCGACTTTCTCGCGAGCCTCCCGGTTGCCGATGTCCTCGATGAGGTCGTGGCGGCGTCACGGCCGCGCGCCGCCGGCCCGGCAGGGGAGGGGGGGGCGGTCGTCGTCACGGCCCCCCCCGGCTCTGGGAAAACGATGCTCGTGCCGGCGGCGGTGCTCGACGATCTCCCGGCGGGGATGCGTTTGGTGCTCATGCAGCCGCGGCGGCTCGCGGCCAGATCGGTCGCCACGCAGATCGCCAAGCTCCGCGGCTGTGAACTGGGCGGCGAGGTGGGCTATCAGGTGCGTTTCGATTCGCGCGTGGGGCGAGACACGCGGCTGATCGTCGAGACGACTGGGATCATGCTCCGTCGCCTCCTCGAGGACGTCACGCTCTCAGGCATTGGCTGCGTCATCCTCGATGAGTTTCACGAGCGGTCGGTGGAGATGGATCTCGTCCTCGGGATGCTCCTGCGCATCCGGGAGACGCTCCGCCCCGATCTGCGCGTTGTCGTCATGAGCGCTACGCTCGACACCGGCCCGGTGGCGAGGATCCTCGCACCTGGGGCACCCGCAGGCTGCCCTGTTGTTTCCACATCGGGGCGCCTCCATCCGGTGGCGGTGCGGTATGGCAAACGCGGCGACCAGCGGGAACTGGTCGATCAGGTGGCCGACGCGGTCGGGCAGGCGCTGCGATGCTCGACCGGCCATGCGCTCGTCTTCCTCCCCGGCGTCGGCGAGATCATGCGGTCAGCCGATGCCATCGACCCGCTCGCCGACCGGCAGGGGCATTCGGTCGTCATCCTCCATGGGGAACTGCCACCGGAGCAACAGGACCGTGCCCTCGAGGAGACCGGTGGACGGAAGATCATCCTCGCCACGAACGTCGCCGAGACGAGCCTGACGATTCCCGGCGTCGGCGCGGTCATCGACTCTGGCCTCGTCCGCCAGATGCGCGTATCGAGCGCGACAGGGCTGCCGCGGCTCGAGCTGATCCCGATCTCGCAGGCCTCGGCCGACCAGCGTGCCGGCCGCGCAGGGCGCACCGGGCCGGGCGTCTGCTTCCGGCTGTGGGACGAATCGTCGCACCAGCACCGCCCTGCGGCCGATCTCCCGGAGATCCTTCGCACCGATCTCGCCGGCCCGCTCCTTCAGCTCCTCGCCCTCGGGGAGGCCGACGGCTTTCCCTGGCTCGACATCCCACAGCCCGAGGCGGTCGAGCAGGCCCAGCGCCTCCTCGGGATGCTCGGGGCGATCGAGGGGGTGGGATACAAGACGACGATCACGCCGCTGGGGCGGGAGCTTGTCCGCCTCCCGGCCCACCCGCGTCTGGCCCGGCTGCTCCTTGCCGGAGCGCGCCATGGGGTGCTCCGGGAAACGTCGGTCGCCGCGGCGATGCTCTCCGAGCGGGATCCCTTCCGCACCGCGGCCCATGGCCGCAGCGGCCCGCGCGACCGGATGACCTTTCGCACCCGCTCCGATGTCGTCGATCGCGTCGCGGCGCTGCAGATGTTCCATGCCGGGATCCCCCTCGGTGGCCATCCGTCGACGGCCGATCTCGAGCCGCACCCTGGCGGGGCACGGACGGTGCTCCGCGCCGCTGAGCAGCTCTACCGGCTCGTCGATGTCGATCTCGCCCCGCGCGCCGCCGACCCGGCGACAGCGCTGATGCGATCGCTCCTCGAAGCCTTCCCCGACAGGCTCGCGAAGCTCCGCACCGGGGCGAACGATCGGGCGACGATGGTGGGAGGGCGCGGCCTGCGGCTCGACGGAGGATCGCGTGTCCGGCAGGAGCCGCTCGTCCTCGCGATCGATCTCGACGATGGCGGCGGCGAGGCCCGCGTCCGTCAGGCAAGCGCGGTGGATCGGGCATGGCTCGACGACGAAGGTCTCCATGCCAACCTCACCTGCGGCGAGGAGCTCCTCTACAGCCCCTCGCGCCGCCAGGTGGAGGCCCGCCGCCGCACCGCCTGGATCGATCTGGTCCTCGATGAGACACCGGTGGCGATCAGCGATGCATCTGCAGCCGCGGCCCTCCTCGCCGGCGTCGCCCGGCAGGAACCGGCCCGCAGCCTCCCCGATCCCGATTCGGCCGCGGGCCGTTTCCGCCTTCGGGTCGATTGGCTCGCGCGCTCGATGCCCGACCTGGCATTGCCGACATTCGATGACGCGGCTCTCCTGGCAATGCTCCCCGAGGTGTGCCGCGGTCTGCGGTCGCTCGACGAGGTCCGGGCTGCCGATTGGCTCACACGGCTCCAAGAGGCCGTGGGCTGGGATCGACTGCCGCTGGTCGACCGACTGGCGCCGGCTGAGATCGAGGTGGCCGGTGGGCGACGCTACCGTCTCGAATACCGCCCCGACGGCCCACCGATCCTGGCCGCCCGGATCCAGGAACTTTTTGGCACGCTCCAGACGCCCCGCGTGGCCGACGGCCGCGTGCCGGTCCTCGTCCACCTCCTCGGCCCCAACCACCGGCCGCAGCAGGTGACCTCCGACCTCGAAAGCTTCTGGCGGACGACCTACCACGAGGTGCGAAAAGAGTTGCGGCGCCGCTATCCGAAACACTCCTGGCCCGACGATCCTCTCAAGGCGCTTCCTCCCCAACCCCGTCCGCGCGCTTGACACCCGCCCCACTGCGGCCGGTCGACAGACCCGATACGATCGATCAGACCCGACCTCCGCACCCATGCGCGACCGTCAAGGCACGATCGACCGGATGCCGGTTGTGCGGGGAATTCCCGGAAGACGTCCCGTACGAGGCGTGTCGAATATCGCTTCCGCAACGCC
>CANGIH010000242.1 GCA_947453875.1 Planctomycetaceae bacterium
AAGTCGTAACAAGGTAGCCGTAGGGGAACCTGCGGCTGGATCACCTCCTTTCTAAAGGAAACCGTTTCTTGTTCTCTCGGGAACAAGAAGCAACCCGCTGCTGAAGAAAGCACCAATCCTTCGGTTTTGGATGTTTTTGGGGGCTTCGGGTCCAAAGAATTGTGGAGACGATCGTGACTCGCCAAGCTTAGGCTTGGTGAGGTTGCCGACGAAAGAGATCAGTCATGCCGGGAAACCGGCAATGACAAACTGCCGCTGCTCCCTCGGGAGTAGTCAAACGAACGTGGACCCACCGGGGCTGTCGAAGCCCCGGTGGGTTTTTTTATGCGCATTCCCTGCTGATCGCCAGTTCGAGGCTGGCGAGATATGTCGATCCGGCTTCGGATCGCGAATGAATGCCTTGGTTCGGAGCGACTGCCCACATTGCGGCCACCTTGAACATGGCGGTTTTTGATTGGAAGGGCAGGAAGGTTGGGAGTGACCTGCGGAAGGAGCGAGCTGTGAGCCCCTTCCTTCCACAGATCGGTGCGGTACGATTCTTCAAACGCGTCTGCTGATCGGGCGTGTCCATTGTCGTGGGGTTTCATGCCGATGCAGTCGATCGCTGGTGTCTCTCCTCCTGGCGTCACCGAGACGACGGTCATGACTGTCTGGCCCTCGGTGGCGTCCACTTCATTGGGGAAGTCTCTCGGGCGTGTTTTCCGCATCCGGGAGGGGTTTGGGCCCCTCTCGTTCGGGCGGATGGCCCTGTTGGCCTGCACCCCTATCGGGCTGATGCTCTACCTTTCGCTCCGTCTGCCATGGGCGATCCAGCGTTATCGCCTCACAAATCGACGCGTGATCGTGGAACGGGGGGTGCGGCCGAGGATCCAGCAGTATGTCGATTTCGACCAGTTCGATTCGATCGAGGTGGCTGTTGAGCCTGGTCAGGAGTGGTATGAGGCTGGGGATCTGGTGTTCCGCAAGGGGCAGGTTGAGACGTTTCGTCTGCCCGGGGTGAGCCGCCCGGAGTCGTTCCGGCAGACGTGCCTGAAGGTTCAGCAGTCATACCGGAGTGTCGCCGCCATCCAGGCCCATGCTGCCGGCGCCGCCTGATCGTGCGAACGACCGGATGACATAGCCCCCAGTGGCGCGAGTGCCTCAGGGAATCGAACTGGGGAACGCCCTAGCCCTTTCAGACGGGCCGGCGGCCGGCGACTGGCCCCCGGGCCACGATTCCCCGAGCAATCGCCTGCCGGGCTTGTTCGTCGAGCTGGCATCGAAGCGCGGCGGCGTTGGTGGCGACCTGCTCGGGGCTTGTGGCTCCGAAGAGCACGCTGGTGATTCCAGGTTGTTCCGCCGTCCAGGCGAGCACGACATCGGGGATCGGGCACTCGAGCCTCGCGGCCTCGCCGCGGATGACCTCGACGAAATCAAGATTGCGCTGGAATTCCTCCCCGTTGAACATCGGGTATTTGTGGCGGCTGTCGCTGGCGGGGAAGGTGGTTTCCCGGCTCATCCTGCCGGCAAGCAGCCCTTTCATCAGCGGCCAGTACGCGACCACGGCGACGCCGTTTTCGAGGCACCATGGGACGATATCCCGGTCGATTTCCCGCTGGAGCATGTTGAACGGCATCTGGCAGGCGGAGAGCTGGCATGCTGATGCGGCGATTCGCAGTTGATCGGCCGATACATTCGACACACCAATCGACCTGGCGATGCCTTCGTCGCGGAGCCGCTCGAGTTCGCTCATCGAATCTTCGAGTGGGACCCGGGGGTCGGGGGCGTGAAGGTAGAGGAGTTCGAGGTGGTCGGTTCCCAGTCGCCGGAGGCTCTCCTCGACCTCCATGCGAATTCTGGCAGGGCTACCGTCAACACATTGCAGACGGCCCGGTTCCCAATGGATCCCACACTTGCCCGCCAGGAAGACTTGGGATCTCGATCTTCCAAGCAGGGCCTCTCCGATCGCCCGCTCGCTTTCACCGTCAGCGCCGTAGCAGTAAGCGGTGTCGAGGTGTGAGATCCCCGCATCGAGTGCGGCCCCGACGGTGGCGATCGCCGCCTCCTTCGTGATGCCATCGCGTGTCATGCCTGCCAACGGCCAGCAGCCCAGGCCGTATGGGGCGATGGTGAGGCCACTCCGTCCAAGTGGGCGGGGAAGGGCCGAGGGGTCAGGATTGGAGGCCATGTCGGGGCTCCTGGCGCGAGGGGACCACCGCGGCCGGGAAGCGTCCGTCGCGGAGGAAGGCCGCCACCATCTCAGCCGCGTCACGGCGGAACAGCAGGCTGGAGTGGAGGCATTGAATCGTGACATGATCGTGGGGGACGTCGGGGCGCGTGCTCTCCGCCGAAACAAGCGCGTCTCGTCCAGCTGCGATCACGCCGATGTCGACCCCCTGCGGCATGGGCAGGGCGTTCACCAGACTGTCATCAGCGGTGGAGAGTTCCTCAACAGGACGGAAAAAGCGGCCCAGCGTACCGGCTGCCGCGCGGGCGACGAACGAACCCCTGTTCGGAGGGGCAAGCATCACGAAGCGACCGAGCTTGCGAGGCCTGAAAAGATCGAGCGAGGCGCGGGCGATGATGCAGCCCATGCTGTGCGTCACGAGGTGGAGTTTGCCGACGGAAGGATCGGCATCGAGTTTGCGGAGGTCGTCTGCAAACCGCTCCGCGTGCACCATGAGCGAGCAACACATGTTCCGGTAGCCCCACGGGTCGGTGCGGTAGCCGTGGCGTCTGAGGCGGTGGGCGAGCACTGCCAGCATCATGCTGTTGGCGAGGAAGCCATGAACCAGTGCCACGCATTCCGGTCGCGCGGGAGGTGCCTCGGTGCGGCTTGTGGGGTGGGTCATCGGGGCGAATCGGGAGAAGGGGCATTGGGGCGACCGCCGACAGTCCCGGGGGCTGCTGGCGGGCGGCGGGGCGCGGGGCAGCAATCGAGGGGGCAGACATCATGGCTGGCCGGCAGGTTTCCAACCGCCACCCGGTCGCTCGAGCCGAAGTGCCGCTCCGCGACCAGATCTCGGATCATCGACACGAATGCGGGCGCCGTGCCGACGGTCGCGGCCCGTTCCATGCGCATGCCGAGCGAACGGCACAGCTCAGCGGCTTCGGTGTCCAGGTCATACAACACCTCCATGTGGTCCGAGATGAATCCGATCGGCGCCAACGCGACGCGGCTGCGACCGGCTTCGTGGAGGGATCGAATGCGGTCGCAGACATCCGGTTCGAGCCAGGGCTGCGTCGCGGGGCCGCTCCGGCTCTGGTAGACAAGTTCCCAATCGCTGACTCCCGCCAGTGACGCCACCAGGCGGCAGGATTCCTGGAGCTGGCGGACGTAGTTGCAGGATTCGGACATCGAGGTGGGGATGCTGTGGGCGGTGAAGAGCACCGGTGTCGAGGAACGTTCTTCGGGCGCGAACGCAGCCAGACTGCGTGACAGATTCTCCGCCATCGGTTCGACAAACCCGGGATGATTGAAGAACGCCCGGAGCTTGTCGATGCGGGGGGCCTGCTCCCCGAGTGGTTCGAGGGCGGCGGCGATGTTCTCACGGTACTGCCGGCATCCGGAATAGCTGCTGTAGGCGCTGGTGACAAACGCTGCCACGCGACGGACTCCGGCATTGGCCATCTCGCGGATGGTGTCGGGCAGCAGCGGATGCCAATTGCGGTTGCCCCAGTAGATGGGCAGCTGCGGCCCCCGGGCGGCCAGTTCCGTGCGCAACGCGGCGATCAGGGCGAGGTTTTGCTCGTTGATCGGGCTGCGGCCGCCGAAGTGTTGGTAGTGCTCGGCGACTTCAAGCATCCGTTCGCGGGGAACATTCCGCCCCCGCAAGACGTTTTCCAGGAACGGGATCACGTCATCAGGCCCGTCAGGGCCGCCGAACGAAACGAACAGAACTGCGTCGTAGTTCTCGGTCATTGGTGTGGAATCCTCGGCTGGGGCGCCGTCATCGGGTGGACCGTGGCGATGACGGTGCCACGGTCCGCGTGGACGGTGTGGGAAAACGGCCTGCCGCTCCGCCGCGACGCGGAGCTCGAACGCCCGGCGAAAAGTGGCCAGTCGGCAGCGCGAGGGGCGATGCTTCGGTTTGCCGGCCCGCGCCGCAAATGACCCCACGGGGATTCGAACCCCGGTTGCAGGCTTGAAAGGCCCGTGTCCTAGGCCTCTAGACGATGGGGCCGGTCAACGGGCGGCGCGGGCCGGAAAAAATCGACGGATAACAAGGACGGAAGCGCATCGTGATGGTAACGAATGGATCGGAATCGGAAAGCCCCGATCGCCCAGTTCATCCGCCAGCCGGAACAATGCTGGGCAGAACGGAGACCGAACTTGGCTGGCGTCAGACCTGCGGCTCCCCAGGCCCGGCCCCGGCCTGGCCGCAAGGGAGCGGCTGGCGATCAGGGGTGGGAGGGGCGTCTTCCGCTCCCGAGGAGGGCGGGGAATCGGCCTCAGAGGCCCCCCCGGCCAGTTGGTCATCGCGGGCAGGCAGGGTTCCCGAAGGAGGGGGGACCGGGCCGATTTCAACGATGACCTGCTGGACATCCGTTCGGCCACCAGGATGAGGGGCGGTCAGGTCGTCACCGCGGGCAATGGCGTCGTAGACCTCGCGGCGATGGACCGGGACTTCCTTGGGGGCCTCAACACCCAATCGCACCTTGTCGCCACGGATTTCCACCACAACGATCGTGATGTCGTTGTTGATGACGATGCTCTCGTCCTTCTTCCGCGAGAGGACCAGCATGGGCCTTTCCTTGGCCCGGAAGCCCGGGGCTCTCCTTGCAGGGCAGGAAAACGAAGGGCGGGGCCGTGGTGGGGGGAAGTGATCGCCGAATGCTTTCAATGTCTCCAAACTCAAT